>NZ_KZ819087.1:0-113514 GCF_003115855.1 Brenneria corticis | reverse complement strand
AGATCAAAGTCCTGGCTGAGAGGCCAGGACTTTGTCATCAGTCTGAGCCCGCAACGCGGGCTTTCAGACTGCGAAAGAGTTATCCCTGAATACCACCACCTGTCATCCCCGCGCAGGCGGGGATTTCGGCAACACCGTTATTTATACAGATCGGCGCTGATGGTCATATTCGAGCCTTTATTCTGCCACTTCCTGGTGATGTGGTAGTACTTGGCGCCTTTTTCACCGGCGCGTTTGGCGACGGCCTCAGATACGGCGGGCTCGGTGCTGTAGTTACCGCGGAAGGTAATCGAATCAAACGGCACCATCTGCGCGGCGGTGGCGTTATTTAACTCCTCGATTTTGGTGCCGTCAGCCAAGGTTACAGTGTAACGACCGCCTTTTGATGACTGCGTTTCAAAGAAGTTACCGATATTACGGCTCGGGCTGCCGGAAGTCGCGACGCCGGGGATTTCCACCTTGGCGGCTTCGGCGCCGCCTGAAGCCAGGGCGGCCCGGCCGGCATCGGAATCGGCGGGAATAAGGTCGGTGCTTTGGATCTGACGTTTAGGCGCATCGGCTTTGTAAACGTAAGCGGTGACTTTCTGATTACCGCCGCTGGAGTTAACGTCAACCTGACGCACGATGTAGAACGAATCCGCATTTTTTTCTTTCGCCGCTTTGGCGATGGCATCGTTCAGATCGGGCTGGCTGCGGAAGAAACCGCCCACGGTGACGGTATCAAAAGGTTCCAGACCGTAGGCAACGTCTTTCGGCAGTTCTTTAACGCCATGGAAAGTGCGGTATTTGACCTCTTTACTCACTTTCGGGGCATCTTTATGATAGAGATCGACCGTAACCTTCGAGTTGCCGCGGGCGTTTACATCCATTATGCCCTGAACATAGAAAGCGTCGGCGCCGTGTCTATCCGCCCGCTTCGACGCCGCGGCGACCGCTTCGTTGATAGCGTTAAAACGGCCGATAAAGGTAATACGCTCAAATGGCTGCACCGCTTCAGCCTGCTCCGGCGTAAGTTCCTGCGCTGCCTGCGCTGAAAATGCAGCTAATGAAAGTAACGTGGACGCAATAACAGTAGTTTTCAGCTTCATAAAAAATCCTTTCGCCTGACGCATTAGGTTTACAACATGCTTAGCAATCAAGATGTAACGTAATAGCCGCCGATTATCGCACGGAATAAACACGCATGCTTTAGCATTTTAAAAAACATCGCAACGATCTTTTATCCGCGGAGATGAAGAAAAGCTGCAATAATAACGGTTATTGATTATTTAACTTACATAAGGGGTATTTACGCCGATCTGCGCATCAACCATGCCCGTAACACACCATTTTTGTGAAATACCCCAGAACAATTCATTAATAACAATGCTACAAAAGAGACGAGTAAGGGTGTTTTTTGACCAAAAAAAGCGAACGATGTCGGTGATGCCTCGGCTTTTAGATGAAATTCGTTTTATGTATGGATCATCGATCACATTTTCAGTAGGTTATAGGTGAATTTGCTCAAAGAGCGATATATAGCAAAAGACAGACAGCGTGCAATAAATCTCGGCTGAATCATGTCACCGGTGGGATTATAATAACCTTCGTTAAAAAATAAGCGAAAAAGGGAATCAGTATGCGTATTGGTGTTCCAAAAGAACGGTTGGCCAATGAAGCACGGGTTGCAGCAACGCCGAAAACGGTCGAACAGCTGCTGAAACTCGGCTTCGAGGTCTCAATAGAACAAGGGGCGGGGAAACTAGCCAGTTTTGACGACGCGGCTTATACGGAAGCCGGCGCGTCAATCACCGACAGTACCGAAGTCTGGCAATCCGACATTGTCCTGAAGGTCAATGCGCCGCAGGAAGATGAAATTGAGCTCACCCGGGCGGGGAGCACCATCGTCAGTTTCATCTGGCCGGCGCAGAATCCTGAACTGCTGGAAAAACTGGCGGCTCGCCAGGTGACGGTATTGGCGATGGACTCGGTTCCCCGCATTTCCCGCGCCCAGTCAATGGATGCGCTTAGCTCGATGGCGAACATCGCCGGTTACCGCGCCATTGTGGAAGCGGCTCATGAGTTTGGCCGTTTCTTTACCGGTCAGATTACCGCGGCGGGTAAGGTTCCGCCGGCCAAGGTGATGATTATCGGCGCCGGGGTTGCCGGTCTGGCGGCAATCGGCGCCGCCGGAAGTTTAGGCGCTATCGTGCGTGCTTTTGATACGCGTCCCGAAGTCAAGGAGCAGGTCAAAAGTATGGGGGCCGAGTTCCTGGAGCTCGACTTTGAAGAAGAGGCGGGCAGCGGCGACGGTTATGCCAAAGTCATGTCGGAAGCCTTTATCAAAGCGGAAATGGAACTGTTCGCCGCCCAGGCGAAAGAAGTGGATATCATTGTCACCACCGCGCTTATTCCCGGTAAACCCGCACCGCGGCTGATTACCAAAGAGATGGTGCAGGGCATGAAATCCGGCAGCGTGATTGTCGACCTGGCCGCGCAGACGGGCGGTAACTGTGAGTTAACCGTCGCCGACCGCGTTACGGTCACCGAAAACGGCGTCAAGATTATCGGTTACACCGATCTGCCCAGCCGTCTGCCAACCCAGTCTTCCCAGCTTTACGGCACCAACCTGGTCAACCTGCTGAAACTGTTGTGCAAAGAGAAGAATGGCGAAATCGACGTTGATTTTGAAGACAATGTCATTCGCGGCGTAACGGTAGTCAAAAATGGCGAAATCACCTGGCCCGCGCCGCCGATTCAGGTTTCCGCCCAGCCGCAACAGGCGAAACCCGCCGCGGCCGCGGTTAAGGTAGAGGAGAAGCCGGCTTCGCCATGGAAGAAATACGCTTTCCTGGCCATTGCGATCCTGCTGTTCGGCTGGCTGGCGAACGTTGCGCCGAAAGAGTTTCTGTCGCATTTCACCGTATTTGCCCTGGCGTGCGTGGTGGGATACTACGTGGTGTGGAATGTCAGTCATGCGCTGCATACCCCGTTGATGTCGGTAACCAATGCGATATCGGGCATTATCGTCGTGGGGGCATTGTTGCAAATCGGTCACGGCGGATGGGTATCTTTCCTTTCCTTTATCGCCGTATTGATTGCCAGCATCAATATTTTCGGTGGGTTCACCGTCACTCAGCGCATGCTGAAAATGTTCCGCAAAAACTAAGGGATAACACATGTCTGGTGGATTAGTTACAGCGGCATACATTGTTGCCGCGATTTTGTTTATTTTCAGTCTGGCGGGGTTATCGAAACACGAAACGTCCCGGCAGGGGAATATTTTCGGCGTCGTCGGGATGGCGATTGCGTTGATCGCCACCATCCTGGGACCGGATGCCGGCAACGTTGGCTGGATTATCGTCGCCATGGTGATTGGCGGTTCGATCGGCGTCTATCTGGCGCGCAAAGTTGAAATGACCGAAATGCCGGAGCTGGTCGCCATCCTGCACAGTTTTGTCGGGTTGGCCGCGGTGCTGGTAGGGTTCAACAGCTTTCTCGACCACGGTGAAATTACCGATCCGGTACTGGTGAATATCCATTTGACGGAAGTCTTTCTGGGGATCTTTATCGGTGCGGTAACCTTTACCGGTTCGGTTGTCGCCTTCGGCAAACTGCGCGGCATCATTTCATCCAAACCGCTGGCGCTGCCTCACCGCCATAAAATGAACCTGGCGGCGCTGGTGGTCTCTTTCCTGCTGCTTCTGCTGTTTGTCAATACCGGCAGCGTGGCGTTGCAGGCCATCGCCTTACTGTTGATGACGGCGATTGCGCTGGTGTTCGGCTGGCATTTGGTGGCTTCCATCGGCGGCGCCGACATGCCGGTGGTGGTTTCCATGCTGAACTCCTATTCCGGGTGGGCCGCCGCCGCCGCCGGCTTTATGTTGAGCAACGACCTGCTGATCGTAACCGGCGCGCTGGTGGGTTCTTCCGGTGCGATCCTGTCCTATATCATGTGTAAGGCGATGAACCGCTCTTTCATCAGCGTGATTGCCGGCGGTTTCGGTACCGACGGCTCCTCCACCGGTGAAGGCGAAGAGATGGGCGAGTACCGCGAGACGTCAGCGGAAGAGGTGGCCGACTTACTCAAGAACTCGAGCTCGGTGATTATCACTCCGGGGTACGGCATGGCGGTGGCGCAGGCGCAATATCCGGTACACGATATTACCGCCAAGCTACGCGCCCGCGGCATCAATGTCCGCTTTGGCATCCATCCGGTGGCGGGTCGTTTGCCGGGCCATATGAACGTTCTGCTGGCTGAAGCGAAAGTGCCTTACGACATCGTGTTGGAGATGGATGAAATCAACGATGATTTCTCCGCTACCGATACCGTGCTGGTTATCGGCGCCAACGATACGGTCAACCCGGCGGCGCAGGAAGATCCGCACAGTCCGATTGCCGGGATGCCGGTGCTGGAAGTGTGGAAAGCGCAGAACGTTATCGTGTTCAAGCGCTCGATGAACACCGGCTATGCCGGCGTGCAGAACCCCTTATTCTTCAAAGAAAATACGCAGATGCTGTTTGGCGACGCCAAAGCCAGCGTAGAGGCGATTCTGAAAGCGCTGTAAACCGCGCAGGAAAGCGAAAAAAAAGGGCGAGAAATCGCCCCTTTTTTTATATCGACCGAACAGCTACTTTTTATCTTCCTCCTCGTCGTCCTCATCCTGCGTGATGGGGGAGACGAAGTCATCAGGCTTGATCGCCAGCAGATCGCATTTCAGGTGGTCAATCACGTGCTCCACGGTGTTACCGATAAACGCGGCGGAAAGACCGGTGCGTCCGAGCGAGCCCAACACCACCACGCCCACCTGCAGATGCTCCGCCAAATCGGGAATAACCTCCTCCGGCAGCCCTTTTTCCACGTGGGTGACGCGTTCATCCAGATTGAATTTCTGACGCAGCGATTTCATCGCGATCAGGTGTTGGCCGCGAATGGCGTCGTTGTAGACGCCGGGGTCGAAATCAGGCAGTTCAATGGCGATATTGATCGGGGTAACCGGATAGGCCCCGACAAGATGCACCTCGGTTTCATTGACCTGTTTAGCCAGCTCCAGCGTTTCCGATACCAGCTTGATGTTAAGGGGGTCGTGATACGGGTCTTCACTGGACAGATTAACCGCCACCAGCGCGCGGCTCTCTTCCGGCCAGGGTTGGTCTTTGACCATCCACACGGGACAAGGGCATTTACGCAGTAGCTGCCAGTCGGTGGGGGTGAAAATAACCGCTTCCAGTCGATCGTGCTGATGCGCCATTTTCAATAACAGGTCATGCTGCCCGGCGATAACCTCGCGGATAATGGCTTCAAACGGCTTATTGTGCCAGACGACTTTTATCTCTATCGGTACGCCCGCTTCAAGATAATATTTGCATTGCTCGGTAATCCACTCGGTACGCTGCTGAATCACGCCCTGACGCATCTCTGTCCGTTCATCGGGAGATAAAAGGGTGGTCATCTCATAAGAAAAATCATAAATAGGCAGAAACGCTTTGATTCGGCCGCCAAGCCGCTGAACCAGATACACCGCCCGACGCAGCGCTGGCTGGTCATCCTGATTTGGGTCAATAGCTACAAGTAAATTCTGATACTTTGCCATAGGTCCTCCAAGCAGCCGTCAATTCACAGCCGGTAAATTAAGAGTACCCCAAGGGAATCGCTTTGGACAACAGATGATGAGAGCCGGATCAATAAAATAGGATTATCACTGATCCGGCAATAGCTTAGGATTTATTCGGCGAGGCGCCGGCAAGCTCGGAAAGGGCGCTGATATTTTCAATGGTGATGTATTTGCCTTTGACGGCAAGAATGCCGCTTTTCTGAAAACGCCCCAGCAGCCGGCTGATGGTTTCCACCGTTAATCCCAGATAATTGCCGATATCGCCGCGCGTCATGGTCAAACGGAATTCACGGGGAGAAAAGCCGCGCTCGGCGAAACGCCGGGAGAGGTTATACACGAAAGCCGCCAGACGTTCCTCCGCATTCTTTTTCGACAGCAGCAGGATCATATCCTGATCGCTGCGAATTTCGCCGCTCATCAAACGCATCATTTGCTGACGCAGATTGGGCATTTTCCCGGAAAGGTCATCCAGCGTTTCGAATGGAATTTCACACACCATCGAGGTTTCCAGCGCCTGAGCAAAGCTGGGATGCTGCGCATTGCCAATGGCATCAAAGCCGACCAGATCGCCCGCCAGATGAAAACCGGTGATCTGCTCATCACCCTGTTCGGTGATGGTATAGCTCTTAATGGTGCCCGAGCGGATGGCGTATAAAGATTTCAACTCGTCGCCCGCTTTGAAGAGCGCCTGTCCTTTCTGGATCGGCTTTTTCCTTTCAATGATATTGTCGAGCTGATCGAGCTCGTGCTCATTTAAAGTAAAGGGGATACATAGTTGACTGATGCTGCAATCCTGGCAGTGGATTGCACAACCGCCAGACTGGATGCGTCGGATAATTCGCTTTTCCGGTATCATAGTCTCTGCTCAGGCAATAATTGATATCGGTCAATTTTAACAGCTTTTATCGTCGCTGATAAGCCCGGTAATCCTTAGAACAGGCCAATAAATAGTGAACTAACGGAAAAAACGCGATTAGTTGCGGGGCGTAATTATTCGGTCCATATCGACTCGCGAAAATAAAATGTTATTAACGTCACATATTGAAAGAGAAAAAGAGAAACACATCACGCTTCCAATTTAAAAAAACGGAAGATAAATCACATTAAAATTTTATAATTTGCCAGACTGTTCACAAATTAACGTCTTACGTCTTTTAGTAACGCTAATTTTTCTGGAACGCCATTTCAATCATTTTCTCCCCCCCCTATGCTTGTCTCACCCAGCTCCCCTGATTTTAGTCAGGCACGCGGCAATCCTCGGTCAGGGCCGTCAACCGTTCAGGCGCCATCAGTATGGAAAGGAAATGCGGGTGCTCATGCCGGTGCCGTACCAGCCAGTTTTGCAGTTCATTGGCAAAGCGCTGGGTTTCAGCAAGCTGCGGTAACTGGCTGCGGCGGCCGGCAAGCGTAACGCCGTAGTTGTCCATATACAGGCGGCCGGCAATTAACAGCTTGGCGTTATTGAATAATTCGGTGTACCACCAGGCATATTCCCACACCGACCACAGCCGGGAAGACAAGGGTTCCGGCAGCAGGCGGGCGTGCTGGATTTCCCGGGCCGACTGGCGCAAACGCTGGGCGAAGAAGCGCATCTGCTGACATTCAAGGGTTAACAACTGCCGTTGCGATTCGCCAAAAGCGGGATCGTCCGGCGGGAAAAGCGGCTGAAAAGACTGCGCCCAGTTGGCGCTGCGGGTTTCAGCATGCAATAGCTGTACGGCATGCTCAAAATCAAGAGGTATCTGGCTATGATGATGCAACAGGCGTCCCAAAAAATAAGGGGTTTTACACATCCAGTCATAGCTGCTGAAGAACAGTTTCTGCACCGCGTCAAGGCGGGTTTTATTACGCGTATCAACGCCGTTTGCCGCCAGCCAGCGCAGAAATATCGCCCCGGCATTAAGACTTTCATCAGACTGGCCGATGATTTGCGACAGGCCGAACAGGTTGACTTCATTAATCGATTCCAGCAGCGAGCTGTTGCTGAGCCATTCCCAGCTGATTCTGGCGCTGACGGCTTCCAGCTCATCTCCGGCGACGGCCTGGGCCCAGCTGAGACGGCCCTGAATTTCATCCGCCAGCATACAGGGCAGCAGCGTCCAACCGTAATCGATACCCCACAGGTCAAACTCGATCCATTTCTTATAGCCTTTAAAATCAGCCACGTCCGGATTATTGGCAAAGCCGGGACGATAGCCCAGCGCGGTCGCCTTGATCGAGGCGCGCACGTCATTCGGCAGGCTATTCAGCGTACTTTGCAATTGGCGCCGCGGCCAGCTGTCGTCGATGTAATCGCGCAGCACCAGCTTCTTGCCGCGCCGGCGCAGGCAGCGATGCATCGCTTTCATGCCTTCTTTCCATTGGGTTTCATGGAATTCAGGAATTTGCAGACTAAGGATAATGCCGCTGATATCCGGCAGCGCGGCAACCGCCTCATCCACGATTTCACTATAAAAGCGCGTCAGAAACTGGCCGCTGACGCTGTTATTTTCGCTAAGAAAATATTCCGGGAATTTCTGTTTTATTTTGGCGTCGCCAGGAAACGCTTCGCCCTGGAGCCACAGCTGAATATTTTTCGCCAGACAATAGTCGCTGATTCGTTGCAGGTAACTCAGGGTATTTTCCCGTTCAAGATGCAGATTTTCTATTCCGGGGCCTTTGCTGAAAGCGGAAGGGCGGGCAAGCAGAGCCAGCATATTTTGCTGATGAATAATCAGGCCGTTAAATCGATATTTATCAATAACCGAAATGATTTCAAGAAAGTGAGGCCAATGCCAGATTAACGGCGTATTTACCTCCAATAAACGTAACGGCGGATAAAACCCCATATGTTATTCGCTATACCCATTGAGCGTAGCTAAAGGATATAAGGCATTAGCAAAAGTCTGTCAATCAAGCGCAATAGTTTGTCCGAAGTTTGTCATCAAGAGGAAATAATCATAATGAAGAAAAAGTATGCCGTAGTCGGGACCGGGGGACGTTCCGGTCTTTATTTGGAATCCATCGCCAGAGATTATCAACAGCAGGGGGGCTTTGTCGCTTTCTGCGACACCAACCAAACGCGCATCGACTATGCCAATCAGATAATCGGCAAATATGGCCACCAGGCCGTTCCGGCCTATCGGGCCGATCAATTTGAGCAGATGATTGCGGAAACAAAACCCGATATCGTTATCGTGTGCTCGATCGATCGCACGCACCACCACTATATTATCCGGGCGATGGAGCTGGGCTGCGATGTGATCACGGAAAAGCCCATGACCATCGACGAGGAAAAATGTCAGGCGATTATCGACGCCATCACCCGCACCGGTCGTAAGCTACGGGTGACCTTTAACTATCGCTATGCGCCTCATCACAGCAAAGTGCGTGAATTGATTGCCGCCGGCGTCATTGGCGAGGTGTTTTCGGTCCATTTCGAATGGCTGCTGAATACCGAACACGGCGCGGACTACTTTCGGCGCTGGCACCGCGACAAACGTAACAGCGGCGGTTTGCTGGTGCATAAATCCACCCACCATTTCGACCTGGTCAACTTCTGGCTGAACAGCGAGCCAGAAACGGTTTATGCCCAGGGCGACCTGCGGTTTTACGGCAAGGCGAATGCCGAAGCGCGCGGCGTGACGCAATTCTATGCGCGCGCGCACCAAAGCCCGGCGGCGGAAAACGATCCCTTTGCCCTGCATATGCATAAAAGCGAACAGCTGAGCGCACTATATTTAAACGCCGAGCATGAGGATGGCTATTACCGTGACAAAAGCGTGTTTGACGACGGTATTAATATCGAAGATGTGCTCGGCGTGATGGTGCGTTATAAAAACAAGGCCATCATGACCTATTCATTAAACGCCTATTTGCCCTGGGAAGGGTTAAACGTGGTGTTTAACGGCAGTAAAGGGCGGCTGGAAATGAAGCTGGTCGAAAAATCCTATGTTAACGGCGGCGGACGAAAAGAAGATGAGGGCGCCCTGAACGAATGCGAAATAAAAGTCTACCCCATGTTCGAAACGCCTTATCGCGTCGCGGTTGAATATCAGGCCGGCGGCCACGGCGGCGGCGACCAGGTGATGCTGAATGATTTATTCGGCACGCCGCAGCCCGATCCGTTAAACCGGGCGGCCGGCTATCGTGACGGGGCGATGTCCATTCTGACCGGTATCGCCGCCAACCGCTCCCTGCGCCTGGAACTGCCGGTGAAAATTGCACAACTGGCGGTCAACTTACCGGAATAAGTCTGAAATAAGTCGATAGAAACCCTGCCTGAGCCGATGTTCAGGCAGGCATTTTCCACATCCGCCGTACCCACGATTCACCTGCCGTGTGGGTGGAAATTACCCATATCAACGATAACAAGGGTTCTATTATGACGACGTTTCTCCACAAATTACCTCGACTGCTGTTACTCGGCGCCGTATTGCCGTTGGCCGGCGCATTTTCTCAACCGGCGGATGCGGCGGAAATTCGCATTTCCTGGTGGGGCGGGAATCAACGCCACGAGGCGACCCTGGCGGCGATCAACGCTTTTCAGCGAGCTAATCCATCTATTACGGTAAAAGCGGAATACGCCGGATGGGACGGTTACCTCTCGCGCCTGTCGACCCAAATAGCCGGGGGGCAGGAGCCGGACGTAATGCGCATAGACTGGAACTGGCTGCCGCAGTTTTCCCGCAACGGCGAAGGGTTCTACGACCTGAACCGGCAGCAGGCGGCGCTGGCCCTGCAAAATTTTCCGCCCCAGTACCTTAAAATGGGCGATGTAAAAGGGAAGCTGCAAGGCGTGCCGATTTCCATGACCTCGCGCACCCTGATTTATAACCGGGCCATCTGGCAAAAGGCGGGCGTCGCCTATCCCCAAACCTGGGATGAACTCTTTGCCGCCGGGTTGGCTTTCAAGCAAAAGCTGGGGAATAACTATTATCCGCTTGGCGTGGCGCAGGGCGCCGGAGATTCACTTGATATATTGGCGCTGGCCCGCAGCTATATGGCGCAGAAATACGGTATCGATCTGATTGATGAGAAGCAACGGGGTCTGGCCTACAGCCGGGAGCAGGTTTATGAGCTGTTCCGTTTTTACCAGAAACTGGTCGATTCCCATGTGATACCCGATCAGCGTTATTTTTCTTCGTTCGGCCGTACCAACGTGTATGAGATCCGCCCGTGGATCAACGGCGAGCTGGCCGGTATGTATCTGTGGGACTCCTCCATCTACACCTATTCGAGCAATATGCCGCAAGAGGCGGTGCTGGAACCGGGGCCGTTTATCACGCTGCCCGCGGCCAAGGATTCCGGCATGACCACCAAGCCGTCTTCGCTGTTTGCCGTCAGCAAGCATACCAGGCACCCGCGGGAGGCGGCGCAGTTGATCAATTTTCTGCTGAACGATGCGGAGGGAATAAAAGCGCTGGGGCTGCAAAACGGCATGCCGATAACCCCGCAGGCGCAAAAGCTGCTGGAGGATATCGGGGTGATCAATCCGCAGAATGTGCTGGCCAATGCCTATCGCGCCGCCGCCGCACAGCCAGAATCACAGGTTGCGGTTTCGCCCTTTATGGAAAATCAGGAACTGGTGCAGCTATGGACCAACAGCGTACAAAAGCTGGATTATGGCAAGGGGAGTTTGCAAGAGATCGCCGATGACTTTTTAAGCGGCGCCAACCGAATATTAAAGCGCGCCATTCGCTAGGCGCCAAAGCGGATGCCGCAGCGAAACCGCTGCGGCATCCGGCCGTGTTTACTCAAAAATCATTACTCAATCACGCCGCAGGCCAGACGCGCGCCGCCGCCGCCCAGTTTTTCCGGGCTGTCGGCGTAGTTATCGCCGCCGGCATGGATCATCAGCGCATGGTTTTTCACCTCGGACAGCGATTTTATCCGCGGCGCCAGAACCTGATAGGTGGCAGTGCCATCGGCGTTAACCACCAGTCCGGGCAGGTCTCCCAGATGCCCCTGGTCGGTATAAGGCCCCAGATGCTTGCCGGTTTTTTCAGGATCGAGGTGCCCGCCGGCCGCCTGCGCAGGCACGGTTTTGCCATCCTGTTCCGCCGGCGCGCAGCTGCCTTTCTCATGGACATGGAAGCCGTGGATCCCCGGGGCCAGTCCGGTTAAATTCGGGGTGAAAAGTAGGCCGTAGGGGGTTTCCGTTATCGACACCTCGCCAAGCGCCTTGCCGTTGCCGGTCGGCAGCGCTTCATTCAGGGTCACCGTGGTGCTGGCGGCGAATGCGGAACAGGAAAAGAACACGCCTGTCAGGATAAGAGCCTTCAGTTTCATTGTCTTTTGCCTCTATTGTTATTGGAGCGGCCGATGCCGATATCGTCATGCAGGATGAATACATCTCGGAATGAAATAATAGTTGAGCCAGGGGAGGCGTCAAATCAGGGGGTTGTTTTCTGAGGGAAAAAATGATGCCAAAGGCATGAAATGTTCATTATTTACCGGCGCAAGCGCCGCTCCCCCGGAGCAAACCGGGGGAGAACTGCATTACTTCTCGGCGGGTTTAATCGCCTTTAATATCACGCCCAGGCGTTCGCGTTGTTCGTCGCCGACTTCGCGGGCGGCGGAATATCCCGCGTTTTGTATAATCATTTCATTAAGCGCGATCAGCCAGTCGTAAATATAAAACGCCGTATTGTTGGTGGGCGTGAGCGACAGCTTGGTCAGCCGCTGCGCCGCCCCCCAGTTCACCGCCTGCTTTTCCGGCTTGGCGAAAATTTTATGACCGCGATTGATACGGCTGGCGGGGCGCAGCGTCTCGTCCACCTGCTGGAACCCCAGCCAGGCGACAAAGTCTCCCAACACGGTAAGCACCCGGGATACCTGACGGTCGGCTTTACTTTCACGGTGTACGGATAACTGTTCGCTATCCGCCAGCATGCCGACCAGCGCGTCTTCGATCTCCAGCCGGATACTGGCGGTGATCAGTTCTTCCACCAGTATTTCGATGGTCGCTTTAGCCACCCCCAGCAGTTCTATTAACGGCGCATTTTCCGGCAGGCCGCGCAGATGGTTTATCCAGTAACGATAAACATGGTGGGCATATTCCGCTTCATAGCCATGATCGAGCGCCTGAACGGGGGAGGCGGGTTGATCGATATCGACGGGTTCGTCGGCAAACAGATCGATTTCGATCCCGATGCCAAAAGGCTCGGCGCCGCTTAACGCCGCGCCGGGTTCGTCGGCTTCCTGCTGATAGCCATAGCCCGGCTGCCCCTGCCGCTTCAGGTAGAGGCGGCGCAGCTCGTCGCGCGAGGGCAATAATCGCTCCAGCAACTCGCCGTGTACGCCGGTGCGGGTCTGCAACGATTTAAGCAGGGTTTCGGCGATATGCTGTTTTTGCGCCGGATCGTCGATTTCCGCCGGCCGATACCAGTTGCCCAGCAGATTATCTCCCAGCTCGCGCTGGATTTCGCCGAGCTGTTCGCCGATGCGCCCGAGCTTCACTTCACGGTGGACCTCCGTACCCAGCCAGGCCGCCATGCGGCTTACGCCACGTTTATCCATTGCCAGCATGGTGCCCCAGGCATCGCCGGGATTGCCGACGTAACGCTGCACCGCGGCGTCATAGTTCTGTCCGTGCGTAATGCGGCGGTCAAAGCGGGTCACCGCCCAGATCAGCCCCGGCTTGCGGCGGCTGCGAACCTGCGCGTTTTCCCCCTGGGTTTGTTTAACCCAGTAATCCAGCGCCTTGCCGACGGCTTTTATCTCGGAACGTTGGCCCGCGGCGCTGCAAACCATCAGCAAATTCATTTCCTGATTGTCGGTATAGCGTTCCAGCAGATAGGCGCGCTTGGCGCGCAACAGGCTATGCGCCAGGGGATGCGGATCCTTTTGCTCGTCGCCGTCCTGCCGAGCGGCTACCGGCGGCGTATCGCCGAAATCGGGGAAATCCAGTATATCGACCTGCTCAAACAACGCTTCGCGGGGAGGCGAATGTAAAGGGATCAGCAGTTCGGCCGCCAGCATCGTCAGTTCGGCCTGCGATAGCTCAACCGCTTTTCCCGCCCGGCCGTTCAATACCGGCCGCAGCAACACCCCAGCATCATCGGCGGCGTTGAGGCGCTCCAGCGCGGCGCCGTTAATCATGCCGTTGGCGGGACGCAGGGCTTCATCCACCAACACCCGGATCGGCGCCAGCACCTTGTGGGCGCCGGAAAGATGTTGCAGCGTATGGGCGAAATGGCGATAGGCGGCGGTCAGATCCTGACGCGCTCCCCAGAGCGGCGAGAACAGCTGCGCGCGGTCGTCAACGCTGAGGTACGGCGCCAGCTCCACCGCCGCGGGCCAGAAGTGCGTCTCCAACTGCTTTTGCCGTTTGGCGTCATGACGCGCCAGATAGTCCCACAGGGCGACGACCTCATCGGCGTTTACGCCGTCGACGGGCTCCGGCTGGCGGTGCGGCGACAGCACGTTTAGATGGTCGGCGATCTGCCGTTCGTCCAGCTCCTCGAACGCGTTTTCCTGTTGCCGATCGTGCAGAAAGGCGTTGGCGATAATCTTGCCGATGTCCGCTTCGCTGAGCAGTTGCAGCTGAACGGGAAAGGATTTATTTTTCACCGCCGCCTGACGGCTAAAGCGGGTCACCAGCGAGGTGGGGTGATTATCCGGGTTGATATGGGTAAGAAAATCAAGCTGCCGTCCCTCCAAAGAGGTTTCCAGCCGGCCATTCTCTCCCGCCGCCAGGGCGGAAATCAGATAAGATTTCCCCGCCTGCGACAGGCCAAAGAAACCGATGGCGATATCTTTCAGCGCCACGTCCGACAGATGTTGCGCCTTATTGCGGTGACGACGCAGTTTAACAATCAGCCTGTCGGCCTCAATATCCAGCCGCGGCGCATGTTGCCGCGTGGTTTCAATCCAGTCTATCGCCCGATCAACGCCTTGCGCTACGGCCTGTAGCTGGCTATGGAGTCGGCTCGACTGTTGTTTGGGCGTTAATGGTTTCATTTTCTAAATACGCTCCCGCTATCGATCCAATAATGAGTCGCTCCTGAGTCGTTAGCGGCCAATGTGTTCAATTTAAGCCGCAAATGTTGCGGCGGAATGCGGCTGCCGTCGTCCAGAACCGCATCGGCTATGGCAAAGCGTTCCGGGCCGTGCCGCTCGTCTCCGCCGGTCACCGCCAGCCTGACGCGCAGCACGTTGTCGCCGACCACTTTTCTCGCCAGTTCCTGATCGACAATCGACAGGATATACAGGGAGGATGCCGGCCAGCGTTCGTTGTCCAGCTGGCGGAAGCCCAGGCAGAGCGAACCGCGCACCTGGAAACTGCCGTCGGGATCAAGCGCAAAGTCCGGCGCATCCAGGTCTATGTCGCCGTAATAGACATTGTCGGCGCTCAGGACGTTATTGCCGTCCATCATGCCAAGATAGCGCACGGTGGAATAGGGCTGAAAATCACCGACTTTAAAATAGAACCCCGGCAGACGGAGATCCTGCGCCAGCAGGCATAGCATCGCGCCGACGGCGGCGGTGGATTTCGGATTATCAATCCGTCCTCGTTTATTGAACGGATACCAGTCATTGGTGTGATAGCCGTCCAGCGACAGCATGCGGTTGATCGGCAGCGGCTGCAAATGGCGGAACAACGCCTGAATGCCCGGAAAACGGGAAGGGCGCCCGGTTAACAGCAGCACGTCGCAGGAATAGAGAGAGACGACCTCGGACATCAAACGCAGGTTTTGGGTAATGCTCATCCGGTTGGATAAAAACTCCCCATGCAGCTTGCCCAGTTTGAGGATCAGCGGCACCTGTAAGATATCGAAGGCGCTATCGTCAGGCAGTTCGCGCTGCACCTCGGTATTGACGTACTCCAGCACCTTCGGCGTGGGATGCTGCTCCAGCAGTTCGCCAAAGGAGGACTCTATTTCGGCGCTGACGTCCAGCGGGTCGAAACCTTCATACGCTTCCAGAATCGAGCGTCCGATGGGAATGAATATCTGTAAGGTAACCTGCTGGCGCAGCGTCAGCTGCCCGTCGATGCGCCCCTCGTTGCCGAACAGTTTGGCCATCAACACCTCGGGGCTGGCCATTCCCGCCGTTTTCAGCGCCGCCTGTAGCGCCGGCAAGACATAAAGCTGGATAACGTCCAGCAGAATATCGTCGCCCGCCACCTTGAACCCTTCGCGGAACAGCAAACGCGGGATGATCTTGACGTTGCTGCCGACGCCGTCATCCAACAGATATTGCGTGATGGCCAAATCCGTGGTGCCGCCGCCGATATCAATCGACGCAATGCGTAACGTTTTGCCGGCGGGCTCGTTTTCCGACGGTTCCTTATCCGGGCGCGCCATGCTGGCGAAAAAGTCTTCGGCGCGTCCGCCGAAATTGACCTGGGCTTCGTTGTACAGATACACCATCTGCCCGCAGGTGGCTTCATCCCATTCGATCTGCACTTCCGGCACCGGAACCCGGCTTTTCGCCCGGTCTTGCGGGGTAGTGAAATCGTCGTCCAGCGGATGCCAGCCCATGGATTTCCATACCAGGGCGATGGCTTCATTCATCCGGCGCCGAAAAATTTCCCGCTCCGGCTTCGGCATCGCCGAGGGCAGGGTAAGAATAATATTGCGCAGCTGACGCGGCGCGCTGGCGTGGATCATTTTCTGGCGCTGGGCGGCGCTGTTCATCTGCATCAGCGCCTGCAACAGCAACTCGGACAGCATAAACGTCATCACCGAACTGCGGCTGTAGTGCGGGGAAAAAACCGGCAAACGTTCCTCAAACGGCTGATGGTACAAAGGCCGGCCTTCGTCGTCGAGCAACACGGTCAGCGGCATGGCCGTCGCCAGCGGCTCGTTCGGCGCACTGGTTTCGGACTGGCTGAAGCGCCAGCCGGGCGCATAGCTCTCTTCATCCCACAGATAACGCCGCGGGCTGGAAATGCCGGTTGAGCCCTCCGCCCCCTGACGCAATAACGCCATTCGGCTGGCCTCACGGCCGACGCGGGTAATGGACGGCCAGATAAAGGCATCGTCGCGCCCGCTTTCAACGGAAAAGTTCTGCTTGCCGAATTTAGCCTGGGCGAATTCAACCCGGCTTTCAAACAGCTCGTTATACAGGTAGTGGGGGTGGCTCAGATCGCGCAGTTGCAGTTCGTACGTCTGTTTTAGTCCGTTGCTTTCATCGGCGTGATCTTCCACTAAAATGCCGCAGGTGTGGGAGTTGCCGACGTCCAGAATCAGATCGACGTTGACGGCGGGTTCCTGCAAGGTGCTGGCGTTAATGCGAATTTCCGGCACCGATAGCTGATTGCCCAGCATATCCAGCAAATTCATGTAATGCGCCTGATATTCAAACCCTCTGAGCGCGAGTTTAATTTCCCGCTCGTTGCGGTTTTCCCGCCTGATCGCCTGCTGGGTAAAAACTTCCCGCAGCCAGCCGTCCACCCAGGTCAGATCAAGAAACTCGCCCAGTTCGTCGCTGTGGTAGGCCAGCGCAAAGCCGCCCCCGCTTTTGATATCGTTCTCATTCGGCGCCAGAGATTCGTATTCATGCCCCTCGGGGTAGACTTTGGTATCGAAAGCCAGACAGATTCGATGCGTATTGCCGTCCTGATCCGGGGTATCCAGCGCCAGAATCTGCATCCGCGCCCAGTTGTCCGGCCCGCCCATAAAGGTGCGCGGCGGGTTAAAACGCAAAAAAGGCAGCGGCAGCCAGATTTTTTCCAGCAGCCTCAGCGATTGCTCAAGCGGAATGCTCAGTTCCGGCTTGACCACCTCCGGCGGGGCGCCCGCCGGCGACGGCAGGATGTATTTACCCGTCTGCGGGGTATGGATCAGGCGCAGCAACGGTCCATTGGCGCTTTTGCGCACATATTTATTAGGCAGCGCGGCGGATAATTCCGGTTTCAGGGCAAAATCCAGAAATTGAATGCCGCTGTCCTGAATAAGCGTAATTCTCTGTTGGTAATCGGTGATCGTCGCCAGCATTATGATTTACTCTCGCGCTTTATCGTCATGGGGAAGACCGCATCAGCGTTATAGCGACCGGTACACTCTGCGACGCCCGTCGCACTTCGTTTACATACCAGCTCCGGCATCTTGAATCGGGTATTGTCGCTGCATCGCGCCCGATAACGGCTGTTGATGACCAGGTTACCGGAACTCATCAATCCCGCCTCGATATCCGCCCGGCAGGTGATGCCGTCGCCATGGGTTATTCTTGCCGTACCCTTGCCGTTTTTAATCTGATATCTCAGGCTCGGCGGGCGACCGGTAACGGTAATCGGGGTTCTGGCATCGACGGAAACCCGCCAGTTGCCGTTAAGGAAGTTGACCGACCCCAGCCTTACCGCGTCCGCCGGCATAACCAGCTCCTCTTTGCCGGCCGCGGCGGGCGGGGCAACCGGCGTTGGCTCCGGAATTACCGGCTCGGAAACCGCCTCTGGCGCCGGCGCGGCCTCCTGTGATTCAGTCGCGGCTGACGGCGTGTCGGTTACCGGTTCAACCTGCGTGGTTTCCGGCGGCGATGCGGGACTTACCGCTTCACGCTTCGCTTCCTGGACCTCGGGCTCGGCCGCCGGCTGCGGCTCAGGCTCGCGCACTGAAGCGGGCAACGCGCGTTTTTCGGGCTGTATGGTCGCGGCCAATGGCGTTGGCGTCTTATCCTGCTGAGCAAGCCATCCATAAATCTGTAGCGACAGAACCGCCAACAGCGCCGCCGCCGGGAATAGCCACCACAGGCGCAGCCGTTGGCTGCGGGCGGCTGCCTGGGGTTTAGCAGCCGGCTCCGGCGTGACGACGGGATTAGGCCGGGGCGGCGTTATCGGCGCAGCGGGGGGCTCGGCATTGACCGGCGCGGCGGCGAAAACCGGGACGGCTTCTTCCACCTGACGCAGGCAATCCAGCGCGTCGGCGCGGGATTTTTTATCCAGATTCACAAATCCCCAGAAGGTCAATACCGGTTTGCCGTCAACCAGATAAACGTGGTTGGGGCCAGGGAACTGGATGGCTTTCGCCAGCAGCACGCCAAAAAGCTGCTGTGCCGGCTTTTCCGAGCGTTGCGCCCGCTGGCTGATATCGGCGACGGCCGCCTGATAGGCTTCCAATTGCTTAAGCGCCGCAGCCCGTTCCTCTTCGCTGGCGGCGATCCAGGAGGTTATCTTACCTTCCACCGGCGCGTACCAGTCAATACGGTCGCCGTCTTCGTTCGGCTGGGGGATAGCCAGACAATCCGCAATCTGCTGTTGTTTTCTGAGGCGCAATGTTTCGCGTAGCTGAAGTGCGGATGCATAAACCGGCTGTCCGTTTTCGCCCAGAGCCAGAAAATCATCCAAACTCCCGCTACGTAAAAATAGTTTTGTCACGCAAAAGAGACCTTTTGTAATAGATGCATGAAGGCAGAAAACAGGGTGTAATCTGCGACAGGGTATACTTTAGTGGATTGATGGAGAATCAAATGCTTAAAGAAGGGGCAAAACCGGCAAATATTTAAGCCATAGAGTGCGGCGTTACGTCCGGCGGCCAATCCCGTTGCCGCCGGAGTAAATCATTGGCAGTAAAACGCGCTAACGGCGGGGGCCGCGTAAATTAGTGTTGGACGACCACTCATAGGTGGCGGAGACATCGGGCTTGAACTTGTTCTTTTTCTTCTCGGCGCGCGCTTTCTTGGCAAGAATTTCCCTTTCTTTCATTAAGTTATCAATATAATTATCTTTGATATGGTTGCTTTCGGAGTTGGTAAGCGGGCGACCGTGTTTTTTCCTTTCCTGGTCGAGCAGGGTTTTAAGTTGACGCTGTTCACTTTCCGTCATGTCTTTCTGAGTCAGTCTTGGCATGGATATCGACCTGGTTGCGGGCAGGGAACTTCATTGTAGAGGAAAACCGCGCCGCGCTCAGAAAAATTATTTACATGTAAACGGACTTTAAATCATGCCCGGTAAATGAATTCAAACAATAATTATTATTAATGAATAGTAAGAATCCAAATAGTAAAAAAAGATAGTGTAAAAAATCCAGATGCACCAAATATTTTTATTTATATATAATTATCATGCATTTACAATAAAGTTAATTAATTTTTGCCCTAAAAGCAATCCGGTTCTATTTTCATATGAATATTGAAAATGATAAGTTTGATTTTATAATTAGCGCACTGTTAAATATATTCACAGGAGTGCCGTAGGGTGAAGTCCAGAGAGCGACGTATTCTTATTACGCTAACTATTATTATGTTTTCTTTTTTTTCTATTTTCAGCGCCTATTCACAGCCCAAACAAGCAGCTGAAAATATAGTTCAACAAGAACAAGTACCATGGTGGAAAAAGGCTGTTTTTTATCAGATCTATCTACGTTCATTTAAAGACAGCGACGCCGATGGTATTGGCGATATTAATGGCGTCATCGCCAAGTTGGATTATCTTAAAAACCTTGGCGTGGATGTTATATGGATATCGCCGCACTATGATTCTCCGCTGCATGATGGAGGATATGACGTAGCAGACTACAGAAACGTATTGAAAGAGTTTGGCACTTTATCTGATTTTGACCGGCTTGTTTCAGAATTAAAAAAACGTGATATGTATTTGATGATTGATATGGTCATCAATCACACCAGTGATCAAAATGCCTGGTTTCTGGCAAGTCAGCGCAGTAAAGATAATTCTTATCGTGATTATTATATTTGGCGAGAAGGGAAGGGTAACCAGCCGCCCAATAACTATCCTTCCTTTATGGGCGGCTCCGCCTGGGAAAAAAGCGATAAAACCGACCAGTATTATCTCCATTATTACGGCAAACAAATGCCGGATTTAAATTGGGATAATGAGAAAGTCCGCGATGAAATGTCCTCCATTATTAATTTCTGGTTGGATCGCGGCGTTTCCGGCCTGCGTTTTGACTCGCTGGTCACCATTTCCAAAACAAACGGTTTGCCCGATTTAACTCAGCAGGAACTTAAAAACTTCCCGATGGTTTACGCCAGTGGTCCTGAAGTTCACCACTATTTTAGCGAGCTAATAGGCACGCTGAAGTTACCTGAAAAAAACGTTATTGCGGGCGAAATGTTTGCCGTCCCGCTCGACCAAAATCCAATGTACACGGCCCCATCCAGGAATGAAGCCAATCTTGCCATTATTTATGATGTAATCAGATTCGATCGCGATGCCACCGACCGTTGGTTTAGCTTGCCATGGACGCTGTCGCAGTTAAGAAAAACCATTACCAGAGTCGATAAGTCAACGGGCGAGCATGGATGGAATGCATTCTTTCTGAGTAATCATGATAATCAACGAGAAGTCTCTCACTATGGCAGCGAAAAACCACAATACCGGGAACACTCGGCCAAAGCGCTGGCAACCTTGCAATTAACGCAACGCGCCACTCCTTTTATTTACCAGGGCGCCGAGCTTGGCATGACAAATTATCCGTTCAAAAGCCTTTCAGAGTTTCATGATATCGAAGATGTAGGCTTTATCAGAGATTATGTCGATACCGGTAAGGTTAATCCCGCGGTATTTTTCCAACACCTGCGCTTTACAAGCCGAGATAATAGTCGTACGCCCATGCAATGGGATGACACGGCCCAGGCGGGTTTTACCACCGGCATCCCCTGGTTGGCGGTGAATCCGAATTACCGAACAATTAATGCCCGAAATGAGATTAATGATGAGCATTCGGTCTATAACTATTTCCGCGAGCTCATTGCCTTACGACATGATACCCCGGCGCTGGTGACAGGAGAGCAGCGGGATCTGGATCCTGAAAATAACGCGGTGCTTGCTTATACCCGCACGCTCGGTAGCGATAACTATCTCGTTATCATCAACTTTACCGAAGCCGAGCAAAAGTATGCATTGCCGCAAACTATCTCAATTGAAAAAACGATGATTGAGAATAACGGGCAAGACAACGTTTCCCATAGCCGGGAGTTAACGTTAAATCCATGGCAATCGGGCGTTTATAAAATCAATCTGCAGTAAAACATCATATAAAGATCCGTCTGAATTAACTGTCCAAAGGTTATGGATAATTTAAATCAGGCGGACTTTTTCATTACAATTCCCGGTCCTTGTCGTGTCGCCCTGAACTGCCTGGGCGGAGCAATCCGGCGACATATCATCGTAAACAGCGCGCATTGCCGTCGTGCGTCAGATAGGATTCCCACCCAACTTACTCTTCTAACTAGCCTTAAATTAAGGCAAACTGACTATCGTCACGGTCTGCCAGCGGTATCTGGCGACCGTTATGTCAACGAAGCAGTGGTCGCGCCGTCGCCATTGTTAGTTCTCTTTAATTTACCTTCAGGTCATCAATTATCTATGCAAGATATTGCTTTTCGAGCCGACGTTGTCGGTAGTTTTCTCCGCCCGGCAGCGCTTAAGCAGGCACGTGCCGACTTTCAGGCCGGTAAAATTTCTGAGAGCGAGCTGCGCCATATAGAGGACGAAGCGATCATCGACTTGGTCGCCAAGCAGAAAGCCGCGGGCCTCAAAGCGGTGACCGACGGCGAATTCCGCCGCAGCATGTGGCACTCGGACTTCTTCTGGGGCTTCGACGGCATCGAACGCAAGTCGTCGGACTACCGCGTAAAGTTTAATGAAGTGACCACGAAATTTGATACGTCGCGGATTGTTGGCAAGATACGCTTTACCAGCCATCCCTTTATCGAGCACTTCACATTCCTGAAGTCCGTTGCCGGCGATGACGTTATCGCTCGCCAGACCATTCCATCTCCATCCCAATGTTACTGGGAATTTTTCCGCCCGGACAACCTGCAGGAAACGCTGCAGCAATACCCGGATCTGACCGAACTCCAGAAAGATATTATTCAGGCTTACCGCGACGCGGTTCGTGCCTTTTACGCCGCCGGCTGTCGCCACCTACAGTTTGACGACTGCACCTGGGGATTCCTGGTCGATCCGAAGAAATTCAATGAAATGAAAGGACTGGATATCGATTTTGATACCGTCGCCCAGCTTTATCTGGATATCAACAACCAGGTCCTCGCCGACAAGCCGGCGGATATGGTGATCAACACCCACATATGCCGCGGGAATTACTCGTCGGACTGGTGGACTTCCGGCGGCTACGAGCCGGTCGCGCCTTACGTACTCAACAAGGAAAATGTCGATGCGTTCTACCTGGAGTACGACACCGATCGCGCCGGCGGCTTCCAGCCGTTAGAAAAGGTGGGCGAGGGTAAAACCGTCGTATTGGGCCTGGTAACCTCAAAGTCGCCGGTACTGGAAGACAAGGAACAACTCAAGGCGCGCATCAGCGAGGCGTCGAAATTCGTTCCGCTTAAGCACCTTTGCCTGAGTCCGCAATGCGGCTTTGCCTCCAACGAAGAAGGCAATACCCTTACCGAGGAGGAGCAATGGGCCAAGATCCGCTTGATCGTGGAAGTCGCCAACGAGGTCTGGGGTGAATAACGCCTGCAAGGGCGGCCCTGACAGCTTGGCGAAGTAGAAAGAAAAGGGCGTTGTGGAGTCCGGCGGACTCCACAACGGTTGTAAACGCGATGAGACAACCAACAACGTGACCGTCATTTTAGTTGCGTCACCTTTATGGGATAAAGCAGCATTAAGGGCTGCACTGGCGAGGGTTCAAAGGCGAATTTAACGTAGAAGTTTCGCACGTCGTCATCCAACGCATGAACTATTAATGCTCTGACGCCAACTTGCAGGGCAATATTCTCTGTCCGAAATATTGCGTCTTTTAATAATGCAGCTCCCAGACCTTTACCGGAGTACGCCTGATCAATAGCAAGCCTGCCCAGAACGATAACTGGTAGCGACTCTGGCGCATTACGCCTATAGGCACCGGGTGCAGTATTCCTCTGAACGCTGCCAGTTGATAAACAATAATATCCGATTACCTGATTGGCAAATAACATATACGCGGGAAATCCCTGCGCTATGGTTCTTTAGCGCTTTCTTTTTCAGCCATTCATTAAGACTCGGCTCCGAGCTGCAAAAATCAGCGATATTATGCCCGGAAGATAATGGCTCGGGAGCTCTTATTCCCATGGTGATTTACGGTTCATCAGATCATTAATGCGTGCCTGGCGCTCAGCGGTGATTGGTGCATCCAGTTCGGCCAAAAACGCATCATATTGCTCGCCGTTCAGAATAAACAACCGCTGGTCCAGCAGGATATCCTGCGCCTCGCGGCAGGCTACTTCAAGCATAAAATCGGTGCGTGACTTCGACACAAGGTTTGCGGCCATATCGATCAGGTCGCGCTGGGAGGCTTTGGCCCGAATGTTGATCGGAGCTTCTCTGACTTCAGGTTTCATAATCCTGTCCGTATAGTGAATTTATATACAATTATATCTTATGTATGCAAAATTGTCCTTTCTTCCGTGTGGTGATGAAAAGGTATATACTTTTTTAGTATATATTTAAGGGAGGAAAAAACATGACCAAGCAAGCCGTTTTCACCATGAAACTTGAGGCTGAACTACGTGATACCTTCATGGCCGCAGCCGAAGCTGAGCATCGTCCTGCATCACAGATTGTTCGCGATCTGATGAGACAATACATTGAGCGTCAGGAGTACCGCCGTTTCCTTGAAGAGAAGGTCAACGTTGCTCGTCAGGATATAGCGGCCGGAAGAAGTATCGAACATAAGGATGCAAAAGCTATCTTTGCTGCACGCAGGGCTAAAATAAAAGGTGGCTTGTGATAGTTTATTGGTCGGAACAAGCGCTCAATGACAGTCAGCAGATATGGGAATATCTTGTCGAAAAGAATCCTGATGCCGCTGTGAAAATGGATGAATTATTTCAAGCCTCGGCCGAGCGTCTAGCTGATTTTCCTTATATGGGACACGAGGGGGATATTGCTGGCACTCGTGAAGTTTTTCCTCATGAGAATTATCGTCTGATTTACGAAATCCTGTCAGATAATGTGTGGGTATTGGCTTTAGTGCATACGTCGCAGCTTTGGCCCCGAATGAACGCGGGGTAATTAATGAAAGCCATCTCGGTAGTTGCACCAGCAGGCCAGAAAATTGCGACCGGTAAGAAAACGCTGGAGATTAGAAAGTGGCATCCAGAAATTTCAGCTGATGAAGATTTGCTGATTGTCGAGAATCAAAATTATCTGTTGGCAGACGGTGATGAAGAGATGGGGATAGCGGTTGCTATTGTCCAGGTTAAAAAAGTGAGGCCGTTTGTCGAACGTGATATCGCCGCAGCTTGCGCATCGTATTTCGAATCGGGTTGGCTGGCCTGGGAGATGACAAATATTCGTGTCATCAAAGAACCGGTGGCAATAATTGCCAAGAGAAAAATCTACCAAGTGGATTGGATGCCGGCGGACTAATTGCGGCGCGGCAGTTTTCAGATTATCCATCACGATCTGGAGCATGGCACTGAAGACGTGGTATTTGATTCAGCGCCAAATGATAGCACCGGGAACGCCAGTTCCCGCCCATCCTTACCTTGGTGCGCATAATGTATATTATGTTAAATAAGATAATAACCCTCACGACTAAACTACATCACCGGACCTCTCCTGCCGTCCTTGAACTAAATCTACGCATTTCCATCCCTGGTTTACCTCTGCGCAATCTTACTTCTGCTGCCGCCTAAACCGGGCAACCTTCGCCCTATTACCGCATAACGCCATGCTACACCAGCGGCGGCGATGTGCTTTGGTTCTGTCATAAAACCATAGGCTGCATTCAGGATGCTCGCATTTCCGTACGAGTTCGAAACTCTTTTCGCTTATCAGCGAAGCAGCCAGCTCCGCAATTGGCCCCAGCAACTGCGCCGGCGTCTGGCTGGCATAGATTTGTTTAATATGCAGCGTGCCATCCTCGCCGGCGACCAGCTGTTTGTAGCTAGTGGCCAAAGCCAGATAGCGGTTAAGCTCTTTGTTGATGTGTTGGGCCTGGAAAGCTATGCGCTGTATGTCTTTGATTACGGCGCGCCGGCCGGATTACGCCTTGCGCTCAATTATCCTGAGCGGGTGACGGGGCTGATTTCTCAAAACGGCAATGCCTATCTGGAAGGACTGGGTGACGCCTGGGCGCCGGTCCGCGCCTACTGGGAAGACGCCTCCGCTGAAAATCGCCAAGTGGTTAACGATGAGGTCATGAATCTGGAAGGGATCCGCTGGCAGTATCTGCACGGCGTGAAGGAGCCGGAAAAAGTGGCGCCTGAAACATACCATCTTGATACCCTGCTGCTTGAACGCCCCGGCAATAAGGATATCCAGCTGGATCTGTTCCTGGATTATGCCAATAACCTGAAACGCTACCCCGATTTCCAGGCTTTTTTCCGTAAAACCCAGCTGCCTGCGTTGATTATCTGGGGCGAGCACGATCCGTTTTTCATCCCGCCGGGCGCGCAGGCCTACAAACGCGACAATGCCAACGTGGTCGTCGAGCTGCTGGATACGGGCCACTTTGCGCTTGAAACGCACGTCGGGCATATCGCCAAACGTATTCGCGAAGTGATTGGCGGCGAGAAATTCTAAAGCCGGAATCACTGTTCATATCATTTTGATGGAATCTGTGATTAATATGACTGGATAAGTCAGTTCCCCGCCGCGGCAACCTTTTATACTGATGACTCGAGGGGGCACGGCGCCCTCTCCTTGCATCGTGTAGAACGTGACTTATCCAACTATAAAGGGGATTTCCCAATGAAATTGACCAGCCAAAGCTTTGAGCAGGGTGCGCCCATTCCGGGCGAGTTTGCTTTTGCCGTTCAGGATGCGGAAAAGCATCTGGCGTTATCCAGCAATAAAAACCCGCATCTATCCTGGAGCGAGGTGCCGGACGCCACCCGGTCGTTGGTACTATTGTGTCTGGATCCTCACGCGCCAGGCTCACTTGATAACGTCAACCAGGAAGGCAAAGAAGTGGCGGCATCGGTGCCGCGCGTTAATTTTTTCCACTGGGTGCTGGTGGATATTCCCGCGCAGGTTCGTGAAATTGCCGCAGGCAGCCACAGCGATGGCATTACCCCGCAGGGAAAAGCGCCGCTGCCCGCAGAGGCGGGAATACGCCACGGCATTAATGATTATACCGCCTGGTTTAAAGGCGATGAGCAGATGAGCGGCGATTACTACGGTTACGACGGCCCCTGCCCGCCATGGAACGATACCCTTGCCCATGATTACACCTTTACGCTCTATGCGCTTGATATTCCACGCCTGGAGCTGCAAGGCAAGTTTGATGGTCCGACGGTATTATCGGCTATCGCCGGCCATATTCTGGCCGAGACGAGTTTGACCGGCACGTACAGCCTCAATCCCAACGTGCGTTAGCCGTTTGGCGGGAAAACCGATGAAAGCCGACGTTCCTGATGTTACCCACGCTCCGTTGCCGGTAGAACGCTACCGGCTCTATTCGATGGCTCAGCCTTACCTGCAACATGCGCATCAGGTCGTCGATTTCCGTTTTTTTGATGCGACGCTGCTGCTGGTGAAATCAGGGCGATTGAACCTGCGCCGCGGGCAGGATTTATCCATGCGATTGGATAACGCCCAGCACATCATGCTGGTTGCCCCGCATACCCTGGCCAACGTAAGCAAAACCCCCGATGCGGCAACGGGGGTATTTCAGTCTTTATATCTGAGTTTTTCATCCGAGCTTATTGCCGCGTTTTATCGCGATCGGGCGCAATTTTTTACCACGCTGCCCCCGCTTTGCGGTTTTAAAACGCTCGCTTTGGACGACGAACTGCGCGACACGCTGGATTACTGTCTGCGCGGGCTTAACGACGAGTCGTCAAGCTACCCGGTGCAACAGCATCGTTTAAGCGGCGTGCTGATCGCCCTGGCCGAACGCGGGATCATTTTTATGCCGCGCGCCTCGGCTCCCCTGGGCGGCCGATTGACCGCGTTGCTGGCCGCCTCGCCGGAGTTCGCCTGGACGGCAGCGCATGCAGGCCAGCGTCTTGGCATGAGCGAAGCGACGTTAAGGCGCCGGTTGGCGGAAGAACAGACCCACTTTCGCACATTGTTGCAGGATATCCGCATGCACCACGGGATGACGCTGCTGCAAACGACGCGCTGGAGCCTTACTCAAATCGCCGATGCCTGCGGTTATCGCGCCGCGTCCCGTTTTTCATTGCGTTTTAAACAGCGATTCGGCTGTTCTCCCGCCGATATCCGCTGATAAGTCAGACGTGCCGGCAATATTTATCGATTAAAATAGTGCTCCGCCAGAAGAGCGGCGCCATCGTCTATCGCCTTGTGGATTGAGGTCACGGCGCGTTCGCCGTCCCCTGCGGCCAGGGCCAGCAGCAGCTCGTCATAATTATGCTGTCCTTGCGCCATTTCGGCGGACTGCGGATAAAGATAGTTAAAACAGGGGCCGATCTGGACCCAGAGCTGCTCGATAAGCGACGTCAGCGTCGGCATCCCGGCATATTCATACAGCGCGAAACGGAACTCACGGTTGGCCTGCAAGGCGTGCTCAACGTTTTGCTGCCGTTTGGCGGCCATAAATTGCGCGTTAAGGGTTTGCAAGCGGGCCAGTTTTTCCGCATCCAGCGCGCCTGCCGCCTGTGACACCGCCAGACCTTCAAGCTTTTTACGAATCAGGGTGATCTCCTGATATTTACCCAGCGGTATGTTCGGCACCAAAAAAGCCTGCGCCGGGGTGGCGTCCAGCGCGCCCGCCGCCGCCAGGCGCAGCAGCGCTTCGCGCACCGGCGTGACGCTGGTCCCCAGCTGTGCGGCGATCTCTTTCGTCACCAGCCGCGCGCCGGGTTTGAGCACGCCGACAATCAGGGCGGCTTTCAGCTTTGCCTCGACCTGCATCGTCAGGCTGAGCCGCTGCGCTTTTTCCATCTCAAACATAATGCCCCTTTCCTTTTAGCAAAAAATTGTCTTTCCTTTTGCGGTTTAATCCGTGGTCGGCCAGAAATGCATTATATAGGATATATCGTGTATCAAAAAGTTGAACGCTGATTAAACCATGCCTGTTTTTCGCTAATGCGTTTTTAATTCCGTCAGCCTGCCGTTGGCGGCTTCACTTGGGGAACAACCTAATGAGAATACCTGCCCGCAAGCTTGCGTCGATGGCCCTGTCGTTCAGCCTGATGTCTCCGCTCGCCTCCGCTTCCGAACTGGTGATCGCCCAGTCGGCTTCCGCCACGGCGCTGGATCCCGGCTTTTTGAAAGAGCCGGCGACGCTGGTCGATAATCTGTTCGACACGCTGGTGATGCGCGATCCGCAGATGAACCTGCAGCCCGGCCTGGCGCTCAGCTGGCAGGCGATTGATGATTCCACCTGGCAGTTCGAGCTGCGCCAAGGCGTCAAGTTTAGCAACGGCGAACCGGTTAACGCTCAGGCGGTAAAATTCTCCATCGAGCGGATTCTCGACCCGGCCAATCATGCGCCGACGATTTCTTATATCCGCACCATTAAATCCGTTGAGGTCATCAGCGACTACCGGGTGCGGATCCGCACCGCCGGGCCGGACCCGCTGTTGCCGACGCGCATGAGTCGCTACCCGGCCTATATCGTCCCGCCCGCCTATGTCGCTCAAGTCGGCAGCGCGCAGTTCGCCCGTAAACCTATCGGCAGCGGCGCCTATACCCTGACTGAATTCGTGCCGGACGAAAAAGTGGTTATGAAAGCCAACCCGGACTACTGGCGCGGAAAACCGGCCATCGACTCGGTTGTCTGGCGCCCTATTCCTGAAGCCACCGCCCGCGTCACCGCTCTGCTGACCGGCGAGGTACAGCTGGTGGAGAGCGTTCCGGCGGATCTGGTGCCCGCGCTGCGCAATAAGCCGAATATTCATCTGGAGCAGGTCAAAGGCGGCGGGCTGACTATCTATCTGGGCCTTAAAAACGATCGGCCGCCGCTCGACGATGTGCGCGTTCGCCAGGCGCTCTCTTTAGCGCTGAACCGCAACGCCTATACCAGCCAGCTACTGCACGGTTTCGGCACGCCGACGGGCACCATGGCGGGCGCCAAGGATTTCGGCTATCAGGCCATTCCGGCCCCGGAACAGGATATCGCCAAGGCCAAAGCGCTGCTGGCCGATGCGGGTTACCCAGATGGTTTTACCCTGCGTTTTCAGGCGCCGCGCCGTTATATCGCCAGCGCCGACGTAGCTCAGGCGATCGTGCAGGATTTGGCGGCAATCGGCGTCAAAGCCCAGCTTGAGGTGCCGGAGTGGTCGGTTTACACCCAGCAGGTGGCGGCGCAGAAACAGGCGCCGCTATATATGCTGGCCTGGGGCTCGACCCAAACCCTGGATGCCGATGCGGCGCTGTATCCGATACTCCATACCGGCGAACCCTATTCAACCGTCAGCCTGCCGGAGCTGGATAAATTGCTCAATGAAAGCCGCCTGACGGTTGACGCGGCAAAACGCGAAAAAATATTGCAGCAAATCCAGCTTGCGGTCGCGCAACAACAGCCCCTGATCCCGCTGTATCGCGAAGACTCGATCTACGCCAGCAGCAGCGCCCTGACGTTCACCGGGCGGCCCGATGCGCGCATCCCGTTGTTTGATCTGAGGCTTAAATGATCCCATGGTATACGGCATGGCGCAGAAAGCCCCGTCGTCTCTTTTACGGCGACGGGGTGCTGGGCGGCCTGCTGCTGACGACGATGATCGCCGCGGCGCTGGCGTCGCCCTGGCTGCCTCTCCCGGATCCGCTGACCAACAATCTTGCCGCTATCTTCCTGCCGCCGGGCAGTCACGGCACATCGGGCACGCACTGGCTGGGCACCGACCAACTGGGGCGCGACCTGCTGGCGCGTATTCTGGCGGGAACCCGGCTGTCGCTGTTTATCGTGCTTACGGCGGCATCCATCGCCGCGCTGATGGGCTCATTGCTCGGCATGTTGGCGGGCTATGTGGGCGGCTGGCTGGACGCGGTGATTATGCGCTTGATGGATATTCAGCTGTCCGTGCCCTTTATCTTGCTGATTTTGCTGGTTATGGCGCTATTCGGCACTTCGCTCGCCAACATCATCGCCATCATGGGCGTAACCGGCTGGGCGGTTTATGCCCGCGTCGCCCGCGCTAAAACGCTGGAGATCCGCGAGCTGGAATATATCGAATCGGTGCGCGCCATGGGCTTTTCAACCACGCGAATTTTATTGCGCCACGTGTTACCCAATCTCATCACGCCGCTGGTGGTACTGCTGACGCTGGATATTCCCCGGCTGATCGTTCTCGAAGCCTCGATAGGTTTTCTCGGTATGGGCATCCAACCGCCCACGCCGACGCTCGGCAACCTGATCGGCGAAGGGCGCTCCTCGATGCTGCTCGCCCAATGGCTGGTGCTGTATCCGGGGTTGTTTATCGCCGCGCTGGTCGTCGGCACCAATCTGCTGGGCGACTGCCTGTCGCGCCGCACGCATACCAGGATCGACTAAGATGCCGCTATATATTTTAGCTCGTCTCGGACAGGCGGTACTGGTGATGTTTGGCGTCTCGCTGCTGATTTTTTTCAGCCTGCATCTGACGGGCGACCCGGCGGCGCTAATGATGCCCCCCGGCGCCTCCCAGCAGGAAATCGCGGCATTTCGCCACGGCATGGGCTTTGATCGCCCGTTATTATGGCAATACGGCCGCTACCTCCATGACGTGCTGCATGGCGATTTAGGTGAGTCGTTGCGCTACAGCCAGCCCGTCACCGCCCTTATCGGTCAGCGTCTTCCCGCCACGCTGTTGCTGGCGGCGACCGCGCTGGCGTGGAGCACCCTGGTCGGCTTAATGCTCGGCATCTTCAGCGCCCTGAAGCAACATAGCCCCTGGGATCTGGTCGCGCGGCTGTTCGCCTTCAGCGGCCAGGCGGTGCCGGTATTCTGGCTGGGCCTGCTGCTGATTATGCTGTTCAGCCTGAATCTGGGCTGGCTGCCCTCCGGCGGCTATGGCGACGCAACGCATCTGATTATGCCGGCGTTAAGCCTGGGAGCCTATTATATGAGCGCCATCGCCCGCCTGATCCGCTCCAGTCTGATCGACGTATTGCAGCAGGATTATATCCGCACGGCGCGGGCCAAAGGGCTGAGTCAGTGGCGCATCGTGGTGCGCCACGCTTTGCGCAATGCGCTGATCCCCGTCGTCACGGTACAGGGTATGTATTTCGCCTCGTTGCTCGGCGGCGCGCTGGTCACCGAAATCATCTTTGCCTGGCCGGGTATCGGACGCCTGGCCGTTCAGGCCATTCAAAACCGCGACTTCCCGCTGGTGCAGGCGATTGTTCTGTTGGCGGCGCTGACTTTCGTCGGCATTAATCTGATTATCGATCTGCTCTACGTGGTGCTCAACCCGAGGATCCGCCTGTGACCGAACCTCTTGATGCGTCTGTGCAAGCCACCCTGGAATTACTGACGGCGATCGCGCCGTTTCGCAGCGTTGCCGGCGAGATAGCGCAGCAGCGCGGGCTGGCGCAGTGGCTGGAAAGCTGGCTGGAGACGGAGCTGGGCGCGCGGCCGATCCTGCCCGTCTGCCGGCAGCTGTCGCACAGCGCGCCGCCGCTGGTCCATGCCCGGCTGGAGATGGGCGCGGCGAAAACGCTGGTGCTGTACAACATGTACGACGTGATGCCCGCCACGCCGCAGGGATGGGATATCCCGCCCTTTACCGGCGGCGTGACGGAGTGGCCGACCCTTGGCGCGGTATTTATCGCCCGGGGCGCGGAGAATAACAAAGGCCCGCTGGCGGGAATGCTGATGGCGGTTAAACAGCTGCTGGCGGCGGGAAAGCTGACCGTCAATATTGAATTTATTCTTGAAGGCGAGGAAGAGACCGGCAGCGGCAACCTGCGGCGTTATCTGGCGCAGCGTCCCTGCCCGGTTTCCCCGGCCGCGGCGGTGCTCTTTCCGTCGCTATGCGAGTACGGCGGCGGCGAACCGCGGGTTTATCTCGGCTTCACCGGCCTTTGCAGCGGCAGGCTGTCCGTCAGCGGCGGCCCCTGGGGCGGACCGCAGGTCGCCATTCATGCCAGCAACGCCGGCTGGATAGCCAACCCGGCATGGCGGCTGGTCGATGCCCTGAATGCCATCGCGCCCGCCCATGCCAATGGCGTGCTGAATAACCTGATCCCCGATAAAGAAGCCGATGCGCTGCTGGCCGAACTGGCGAAAAATTTCAGCATGGCGGATGAGCTGCGTTTTCGCCGCAGCGAAAGGCCGTTCGTCACCGGCGACGCCCTGAGCAGCCTGCGGCAGTGGCTCGGCGGCGCCGTACTCAACCTGGCCGAGATACATACCGATCCGCCGGGCGGCAAGGGGGTGATCCCCTCTCGCGCCACGGCGGAGCTGGCTTTACGCATTCCGCCGGGACTCAGCCCGGAGCAGGCGATAGCCAGCGCGCGGCAACGGCTGGCGTCGCCCGGGCTGGAGGGGGTCGAACTACGGCTGGACGACAGCTATCCCGGCTACCGTTTCAGCCGGCGCGCCGCCGGCGTTAGCGAGTTGCTGGCCAGCTATCGACGCCTCCATGCCAGGCCGCAAATCTGGCCGTGGGCGCCGGGATGCGCTCCCGCTTACGCCTTCGCGCCGGTGGCGCCGGCGTTTCTTATCGGCGGCCTGGGCCACGGCGGCAACGCTCACGGCGTTAATGAATTCGTCACGCTGCGCGGATTGCGGCGCTTTCAGCAATCGCTGACCAGCTGGCTGAGCGCATTTTGATTTTAGTGCCCGGCGACGCGGCGCATAACCCCCCAACCCGATATCAGGATAGGCAATATGAAAACGGTAGATGACTTTGAACGTGTGGCACTCGGTTTCTTTCCCACGCCCCTTGAGCCGCTGAAGAATCTGGGGGCGGCGCTGGGGATCGAACTGGAAATCAAACGCGACGATTACACCGGGTTTGGCGGCGGCGGCAACAAAGTCCGCAAACTGGAATACCTGATGGCCGATGCCTGCCGTCAGGGGGTAAATGTGGTGATCACCACCGGCGGCCACCAATCCAACCACGCGCGGATGGTAGCCGCGGCGGCGCGAAAATTCGGCATGAGCCCGGTGCTGGTGCTGCGCGGCAATCCGCCGGACCGCTATCAGGGCAACCTGCTGCTGGATAAACTGTTCGGCGCCGAGCTGGAGTTTCTCGATCCGGAAGGCTATTTCAGTCAGATAGCCGACGCGATGCAGGCGCACGCCGATGCCGCCGCCGCGCGCGGCCGGAAAGCCATGATCATCCCCCTCGGCGGCGCCACGCCATTGGGCGCCCTGGGGTATGTGCGGGCGGTGGAAGAGATCGCCTCCCAGCTCAAGGCGCGCGGGCAACAGCCCCCGGAGGTGATCGTCGCGCCAACGGGGTCCGGCGGCACGCTGGCCGGTTTGTACGTCGGCGCGCGCCAATACTGGCCGCGAACCAAAATCGTCGGCATCAGCGTCAGCGCCAAAGCGTCCTGGTTTCAGCCACGCATCTCCGCCATGGCCCAGGAGTGCGCCGACCTGCTGGAATGGCCGCAGCGCTGGGAGCCGGAAAATATCTGGATCGAGGACGATTTTGTCGGTGCGGCGTACGGCGTCCCTTCAGCGGGCGGCATCAATGCGATTTACCGCGTGGCGCAGGCCGAAGGGGTATTGCTGGACCCGGTCTATACCGGCAAGGCCATGCACGGGCTGATCGACCTGGTCGAACGGGGGAAAATCGCGCCGGGGGCGCGGGTGCTGTTCGTCCACTGCGGCGGCTCGCCGGCGCTGTACCCGTTCGCGCAAACGTTGCTGGAGCGCTGAGATGCGGCCGGCGTTACGTTATCTCAGCCAGCAGGATGTGTTACAGCTGGGCGGCGCCGATCCGCACCGGGCCTTGCAGGATATTATCGACGTGGTGCATCTGATGCGCGGCGGCGAAGCCCATATGCCCGCGGAAACCCATGTGGATTTGGCGACGCCGCTCGGCAAGGCCTACGCCCTGCCCGCCTACGTCGGCGGACGCTTTAACGCGGCCGGGGTCAAGTGGACGGCGCACCGTCCCCAGTCCGGGGATGCGCTGCCGCAGGCGCTGGCGCTGACCCTTATCAACCGCGCCGACAGCGGCGTGCCCGTCGGACTGGTGGAAAGCGCGCTGCTGACGGCGACGCGCACCGCGGCCGTCTCGGCGATCGCGCTGCGCTATGCCGCGCCGCGGCCGGTGAAACGGGTGCTATTGCTGGGCGCGGGCGTTCAGGCGCAGGCGCATATCGGCATGCTGAAATCCCTGTTCCCCGATCTGGATCAACTGATCTGCTGGAACCGCACCGTGGAGAAACGCGTGCGCCTGCTGGCGAACGCCGGCGATCTGCCGTGGCCGGTGGCATGCCCCGCCACCCTGGCCGCGGCCCTTGCCGGCGAAGCCGATGCGCTTATCACCTGTACCAGCGCCACGCAGCCCTTTCTTGGCGCGCCGGCGCTGCGTGAAGGCACCATCGTGCTGCAAATCGGTTATCACGAAATGCAGTTCGCCGGCATCCGCCGGGCCACTAAAGTCGTCGCCGATCTGTGGGGCGATTTCAGCCGGACCAGCGCCAAAAGTCTGTTTCAGATGTACCGCGCCGGGCGCTTTTCCCCCGACGAACTGGCCGCCGATCTCGGCCACCTGCTAATCGACCACTGGCGGCCCGCGGCCGACGACCGGGTGTACTTTTCCTCTTTCGGCCTGAACGTTTTTGATATCGCCCTCGCCGCCCGTCTGCTTCAGGATGCCGAACGGCAGCAGCGCGGCCGCTTATTACCGTTGTTTCCAGGAGTTCAGTGATGTTGATAACAGCCCAAGAGATATTGACGCAACAGCGACAGGGGCAATCCTACCTGTTGATTGACGTGCGGGAGGAGGCCGACTGGCAGGCCGCCACGCTGCCGGGCGCGGCCAATATGAACGTTTACGACTATTTTATTCCCGATTGCACCGCCGAGGGGCTGGCGGCGATGGCGGCATCCTTTCAGGCGGCGTGGCGGCAACTGGCGCAGAATAATAGCGGCATCCCGGTTTTTTTCGAACAACAGGTAGGGATGCGTTCGCCGCGCGGCGCCTGGTTCGCCTGGCTTATCGGCCGGGAAGACGCCCTGATTCTTGACGGCGGCGTCGACGCCTGGCTGGCGGCGGGAGGAAGCTTACAGCCGGGGAACGGCGCCCGCGCGGCCATATTGGCTGACGATGCTGAAACCACGCCGCCCGCGCCGTTGACGGCGCGCCAACGGCGCTGGGTCGCCAGCCGCGACGAAATACGGGCCGCGGACGATATCACGTCGGTGATCCTTGATGTGCGGCGGCCGGCTGAATTCGACGGCAGCTTTGTCCATGACTGTTGTCGCCGCGCCGGACGCATACCCGGCGCCCGTCTTTTATTCTGGCAGGAGGTCATCGAAGAGGGCCATTTCCTGCCTGGCGACAGGATTGCCGCACTGGCCGCGGGCGTCGGGTTATCCCCGCAACAGCGCGTTATGATTTACTGCCATCGCGGCGCGCGCGCCGCCACGGTTCTCGCCGCGCTGCGGCTGGCGGGCTATCAAAACCTGGCGGTTTACGTCGGCTCCTGGCATGAGTGGGCCGAACATGCCGAACTGCCGCTGTTAACCGGTGCGGCGCAATAACAGCGCCTGGCGGATATCCGGCGCGGCGGCGATCAGCTCGCGGGTATATTCATGCCGCGGCGCGTTAAGTACCTGAGCGGCGGCGCCATATTCCACCACCTTGCCGCGATACAGCACCGCCACCCGGTCGCAAACCTGACGCACCGCGCCCAAATCATGACTGATAAACAGAATCGTCAGGCCAAGCTGTTGCCGCAATTGATTGAGCAACGCCAGTATTTGTCCGCGAATCGACAGGTCCAGCGCGGAAACCGCTTCGTCGGCCACCAGTAAATCGGGCTCCAGCGCCAGCGCGCGGGCAATGGCGATGCGCTGGCGCTGGCCGCCGGAGAATTCCCCCGGCAGGCGGCGGGCGTGCTGCGGCTCCAGCCCCACCAGTTCGAGCAGTTCGGCGACGCGCGCCGGGATGTGATTTACCGGCCGGAGCTTATACACGCGCAACGGCTCGGCTATCTGCTCGCCGATGGTCATTTTGGGGTTCAGGCTGGCGTAAGGATCCTGAAAGATAATCTGCGCGCGGCGGCGTAAAGCCTGTTTCTGCGCTTTGCTCGCCCGCTGGAGATCGGTGCCGTCGAAAATCACCTCGCCGCCGTCCGCGGGGATCAGCCCTATCGCCGCCCCCCCCAGGGTGGTTTTTCCCGATCCCGACTCGCCGATCAGCCCGACAATTTCACCGCGATAAATATCGATGGTGGTGGGAAACAATACCGTCCGGCGCTCCCTGTTGAAAAAAAAACGCGCCCGTTGCCGCGGGTAGCTTTTGGTCAGGGCGCGTAAACTGAGTAACGGCCGACCGGCGGCGGACGGGGTCGACGCCAGGGGCTTAGACTCTGAGGCGGCAATCAGTTTTCGCGTATAGGGGTTTTGCGGCGAATTGAGCAGCGTGGGAACATCCCCCTGCTCGACAAGTTGACCGCGATGCAGCACATAGGCGCGATCGGCATAGCGCGCCACCACGCCGAGATCGTGGGTTATCAGTAAAATGCCCATCGCCATCTCCCGCTGCAACTCCTGCAATAACGCCAGGATCTGCGCCTGAATAGTGACGTCGAGCGCGGTGGTGGGTTCATCCGCAATCAGCAGCGCGGGTTTGCAACTGATGGCGCTGGCGATCATCGCCCGCTGGCGCATGCCGCCGGAAAGCTGGTGAATATACTGTCCGGCGCAGTGCGCGGGATCGATAATCCCAACGCGATCCAGCAGTTCTATCGCCTGGCGATGCGCCTGTCGCCAGCTTAACCGCCGGTGACGCACCAGTACTTCGGCAATCTGCTCGCCAATTTTCAGCACCGGGTTCATGCTGGTCATCGGTTCCTGAAAGACGGTGGCCATCTGCCTGCCGCGTAACCCTGCGGGGAAAGGCTGCCGCGGGTCGGCGATCGTCGTGCCATTAAACATAATGGCGCCATGATGCTGCCGCACGCCCTCAGGCAACAGTCCCATCAGCGCCAGCGCGCTAAGGGTTTTGCCCGACCCCGATTCCCCCACCAGCGCGACGATCTCGCGGCGGTCGACATAAAAGGAAAGGTCATTAACCAGAGCATGCCCGTCGACGGTACCAATGCCGAGTCCGGTTGCTTGCAATAAATGTGTCGCTGATGACATAGCGCGCCGCCTGCCGGAGAAAGAGTAGTAAAGAATATATCCTATATTCTCCCCCAACGACGCGGCGGGCTTAGTCCGATTCGGGATAAGGTATGCCCGCGGCGCACGTTGTGGCCTGGTTTGCGTAACCGTCGATTATTGCATACAGTTAAAGACGGCAATGTAAATCGCATTTCATTTTCCTTATCAGCCTGATAGCAAAATCAGCAGCTGATCGTCGCGCAACGCAGCGTTCACACCCATCGTTATATTCGTGTATCCCCGATAATTTATGGAGATCCCATGTCAGAATTGCTGATGATTTTTAGCGACCTCGACGGCTCGCTGCTCGACCACGACAGCTACGGTTGGGAACCGGCGCGGCCGTGGCTGGAACGGCTGGCGCGGCATAAGATCCCGGTTATCATCACCACCAGTAAAACCGCGGCCGAAGTTGAGCGGCTGCAATACGAGCTTGGCCTCTCCCACCTTCCCTATATTGCCGAAAATGGCGCGCTGATTGCGCTGCCGGCCAACTGGCACGGGCACCCGGACTATCCGCGCAAGATTTTTGCCGCCGACTACGCTTTTATTTGCGCCCGCCTTAATCAGCTCCGGGAAAATCCCGCCTTCCGTTTTAAAGGCTTTGCCGATATGGATGCCGCCGAGGTCGCCGCATTAACCGGATTACCGCGTCACAGCGCCGCGCTTGCCCGTCGCCGCGAAGCCTCCGAGCCGCTGCAATGGCTGGGCGATGCGGATTCCCTGGCCCGCTTCCGGCTGGCATTGACGGATCTTGGGTTGTCGCTGACCCAGGGCGGGCGTTTTTATCACGTAATGGGCGGCGGCGTCAGTAAGGGAACGGCGGCTAACTGGATAAAAGATCAGTACCCGGCTAAAAACGGTAACCGGGTACGGACAATCGGCCTGGGCGACGGGCCGAACGATGTCGCCCTGCTGGCGGCGATGGATAACGCGGTGGTGATTAAAGCCAAGGGAAATCAGCTTGTCGACCTGCCGGAAAGCTTTGCCGGCCAATTATACCGCACGCGCAGTATGGGGCCTGACGGCTGGAGCGAAGGCCTGGACCACTTTCTGGGTGATTCTCTTTCATCTTGAAATATCAATAAGATAAAAAACAATTTGTAGGGGAGAATACGATGAGTGAATTTTATCAGGATGGAATAATTACCAACTTTCACAATCTGACCCGACGCAGCGTGGAAGAGCTGGAATACGATCTACAGGTGTTTTCCGGGCAAAACAGCATGGGGCTTATCCTCCCTTCCCTTTATTCGGAGCTGGAAGGGCCGGCGCTGGACAAGATCGTCGAGCAATTGTCCCAGGTGCGCTATCTCGGCGAGATTGTCATTGGTCTGGACCGGGCGGACCGGGAACAGTTTCAATACGCGCGCAAGTTTTTCTCCCGCCTGCCGCAGCGCCACCGTATCTTGTGGAACGACGGTCCGCGGCTGAAGCAGCTGAGCGATGAGCTGGCGGAGAGATCGCTGTCGCCCACGGAGCCGGGCAAAGGGCGCAACGTATGGTTCTGCGTTGGTTACACGCTGGCGTCGCGGCGTTCCTCCTGCGTCGCGCTGCATGATTGTGACATCGTCACCTATGAGCGCGGCATGCTGGCCCGCCTGCTCTATCCGGTGGCGAATCCGTATTTTCATTATGACTTCTGCAAGGGCTACTATGCGCGCGTGGCCGATGGCAAGCTTAACGGGCGCGTCGGCCGGCTGCTGGTTTTCCCGTTGCTGAAGTCGCTGCAAAATGTTTATGGCAATTCCGACTATCTGGAGTATATGCGCAGCTACCGCTATCCGCTGTCGGGCGAGTTCGCCATGCGCACGCATATTTTGAATAACCTGCGCATTCCCAGCGACTGGGGGCTGGAAATCGGCGTACTGTCGGAGATCCACCGCGGCACGGCGACCAGCCGTATCTGCCAGGTCGATATCGCCGACAACTACGATCATAAACACCAGCCGATATCGGAAGACGACCCCAATACGGGCCTGCAACGGATGGCCATCGATATCACCAAGGCGCTGTACCGCAAGCTGGCTATTCAGGGCGTGAATATTACCAACGATTCTTTCCGCGTGCTGCGGGCGACCTACTACCGTACCGCGCTGGATATGATCGACGCCTTCGAACACGATGCCCGCATGAACGGTTTGCAGTTCGATCGTCATAAAGAAGAGTCCGCCGTCGAGCTTTTTTCCGACGTGATTACGCTTTCCGGCCAGGTATACAGCGACAGCCCGGGGGACAAACCCTTTGTGCCCAGTTGGAACCGCGTACAGTCCGCTTTCCCCGATGTGCTTGAGCGGTTATACAACGCGGTCGAGGCGGATAATCAGGACGACTAAGCGAGTAGAATGAACGCGCCCCGCCGCCTGCCGGCGGCGATAAATCAGCGTGAATAATCAGTAGGTAACGGATCACTCCGCGATGTCATGGAGCTGGATTTTTCAGATAAAGTGGCACAGAGTGATGACTGTCTTGCAACCTGTCAGGGAGTTAACCATGCAATATCGTCAGTTAGGCCGTTCCGGCCTGAAAGTCTCGGTCCTCAGCCTGGGCACCATGACATTTGGTGGTCAGGGAAAGTTTGCCAAAACCGGCAACACCGATCTGCAAGGTGCCCGCCGGCAAATCGATCGCTGCATCGACGCGGGCATTAATCTTTTCGATACCGCCGACGTTTATTCCGACGGCGCTTCCGAACAAATTCTTGGTAAAGCGCTGAAAGATAAACGTCATCAGGTGCTGATTGCCAGCAAGGCGCGTTTTCCCATGGGCAGCGGACCCAATGACCGCGGCTCTTCCCGCCACCATATTATCCGCGCCTGCGAAGCGAGCCTGAAAAGGCTGGATACCGATTACATCGATCTCTACCAGCTGCACGAGTGGGACGGCCTGACTCCGCTGGAAGAGACGCTGGCCGCATTGGACCATCTGGTGAACAGCGGGAAAGTACGCTACGTCGGCGTATCCAACTTTTCCGGCTGGCATGTGATGAAAACCCTGGGCGTCGCCGAAAGCCAACGCACCGTACGGCCGGTCAGCCAGCAGATCCACTATACCTTACACGCGCGGGAAGCGGAGTACGAACTGCTGCCGATTACCCGGGATCAGGGGCTGGGAGTTTTAGTCTGGAGCCCGCTGGCCGGCGGCTTGCTGACCGGGAAATATCGCCGCGATAAACAGCCGGAGGGAACCACCCGCCACCTGGAGAACTGGAATGAACCGCCGGTGCGGGATGAGAATGCGCTGTATGATATCGTCGACGCGCTGGTGGATATTGCGGCGCAGCGCGGCATTTCCGCCGCCCAGGTCGCCCTGGCCTGGCTACTGCACAATGACGCGGTAAGTTCGGTAATCATTGGCGCGCGCCGCGATGACCAGCTTGAAGATAACCTTAAAGCTGTTAATGTTATTCTTGACCCGCAAGAGATTGCGCGGCTCAATGACGTCAGTCGACTTCCCCTGCTGTACCCGTACTGGCATCAGGCGCAAACCGCCGCCGACCGCCTCGGCAGCGCCGATTTGTCGCTTATCGCCCCGTATTTAAAATAATCGAACACCGTCAGAGGGAATAACAACATGATAATTTTTGTTACCGGCGCCACGGCCGGATTTGGCGAGGCAATTACCCGTAAATTTATCCAGGAGGGTCACAAAGTCATCGCCTGCGGCCGTCGTCAGGAACGCCTGGACGCGCTGAAAAACGAGTTGGGAACCTCCTTGCATACCTTACGGCTTGACGTTCGTAACCAGAAATCCATCGATCAGGCCATGACCTCTCTGCCCGCCGCCTGGCGCAACATCGATGTTCTGGTAAACAACGCCGGGCTGGCCCTGGGCCTGGAGCCCGCGCATAAAGCCTATGTGAACGACTGGGAAAACATGATCGATACCAATAACAAAGGGCTGGTATTTACCACCCGCGCGCTGTTGCCGAATATGGTCAAGCGTAACGCCGGGCATGTGATCAATATCGGCTCCACCGCCGGCAACTGGCCTTATGCGGGCGGCAACGTATACGGCGCCACCAAAGCCTTTGTGCGCCAGTTCAGCCTTGGCCTGCGGGCGGATTTGTTCGGCACCCGGGTTCGCGTCACCAATATCGAGCCGGGCCTGGTCGGCGGCACGGAGTTTTCCGCCGTGCGCTTTAAAGGCAACGAAGACAAGGTCAGCAAAACCTACGACAAGACCCAACCGCTTACCGCGGAAGATGTCGCCGAAGCGGTATTCTGGGTCGCGACCCTGCCGGCCCACGTTAACATCAACTCCCTGGAAATGATGCCGGTCAGCCAGTCTTTCGCCGGGCTGAACGTTTATCGGGAGGAGTAATCCCGTCTGGCGCGAAGTTCCGCTTCGCGCCGCGCTTAATAAGCGTCCACACGGAAAAATCCGCCTTATTATGGTTTCAGGGGGGGGATTTTATTTACTCGCCGTTTAGACGCTATTATCGCCGCCTTCACCTTGACGATGGCAACCCCTCTGAAATATAATTTTTCTCTTTTTTCCGATTTAATATCATCCCTTACCTTCTACTCATTAACAACAATTTTTATTGGCGGACTTTGCGAAGTCTTATTAAGAATATCCCTAATTTTATCTATTTTTCCTTGCGGCTTTCTCTCGAGAAATTTATTCGAAATACAGCAAGATAGTTATTTATCCGCCGGATGCGCCTAATAGCGCCGATCGGCCGCCTTGCTTGATCCCCCTGGCCCGCCGCACTATGCTTGATAGAGTTTTTTGCCGTGAAGTGAGCGTAATTGATGCAGGCATTACTATTTTTAACCGTGTGTACATTACCGATTTTTTCCTGCTTTATGTTTTATCCCCTGCTGAAAAATAAATTCGCGGAGGAAATTAACGACGACGGGAAAATATCGACCATCGACGGGCTACGCGGTCTGGCCGCGACGACGGTCATCATTCATCACGGAATATTGATGTCCAATCTTTTTACCGACTCAACCTGGAAAATCAACGCCGGCTATATCTCCTATTTTAATGAAACCATTCATCGCACATTAACCCAGTTCGGCTCTTTCGGCGTGATGGTATTCTTTATGATTACCGGCTATTTATTCTGGAACAAAGCGCTGAAAGGCGGCACCGGCGACGTCGGCGTTTTTTATAAGCGCCGAATATATCGTTTACTGCCGCTCTATCTGTTTGCCGTTATCTGCGTCTATTTTTTGTCGTTGCTTATAGGCTTCAGCGCTAATATGGATCTGCACTATTTCGTTAATTCCCTCGCCTCCTGGCTGTCATTCGGCTTTGTGCAGGGGATGCCGTTAACCGACAGCAAACCGGGATGGCTGATCCTGTGCGGCGTATTCTGGACGCTGGCGATTGAAGTGAAATTTTACGCGCTGTTCCCCTTTCTTGCCTCGCTGTGCAAAAACAAAGTGGCCTCGCTGCTGATGCTGCTCGGCGCCGTGGCCGTCCTCCTGGTGCTGTTGGGTTTCGATGTTATTACCGGCGGCACTTACAGTATCCTCTTCGCCTTTATCTGCGGCATGTTGACGGCGACGCTGCAACAGTTCTCGTCGTTCCAGCGTGAAACGCGCAACATCAATGCGCAGCCGTGGTTGAAACACCTGTTCGCCGCACTGGCGATCGGCAGCGTGGCGCTGAGCTTCTCCCTTTTCGAATTCGCCTATACCAGCCTGTCGGTACTGCTGATCGCGCTGTTCTTCCTGATCGCCGCCAGCGGCAACTCGCTGTTCGGCCTGCTCACGCTGAAACCGGTTCGCTTCAGCGGCATCATCAGCTACAGCACCTATATTATTCACGGGCTGGTGCTGACTTCCGCCTTTACGCTGATTTACCCGGACTTCGGCGCTTTCGCCGCCCTGGCGGTCGCCTTCGCCCTGGTGACGCTTATCAGCGTGTTCACCTATCTGAAGATCGAGAAACCGTTTATCATGATATCGCACGGTAAAAAAACGCACCGCGAGTCGCGGGCACTCGCCCGCGCCGTCGCTCAACCTTCTTCCTGGGCCAAATAGCGCCCGCAGGACGACGCCGGAAAACCGGCTTTATCGACAGCGTATTAGGCGGCATAATAGCCACGTTTGTACCATCCCCTATCTGCAAGGTGAAACATGAAAGCATACTCTTTTGCATCCCTGATTCGGGCCCTGCTCCCGTTGACCATGGTCATGGCTGGCGCGGCCTGGCAGCCGGCCGCGCTAGCGGATACCCGTCATGTTATCGTCGAATCGGGCGACAGCAGCTTATCGAAAGAAGCGGCGCGCCAAAGCGGCGAACAGTGGAACGCCACCCATTCGTTGCGTAATAAGGTCAATACGCGCGTCGAGAAAGAGTTTGATAAAGCTGAAAAAGCGATTGACGGGCAGGAGAAGTGCGACGCCAGCTATAACGTCAATGCCTACTGGGAAGCCAACACCGAACGCTGTCTGGATCGCCGCACCGGCCGCCCGGTGACCCCCTGATTTTTAGTCTACGCTTGTAAAACAGGCATCATCGGCCTGGCGGCGACAATGCCGGTCGATGGACGGGACTTTTTTCAGATAAAAAGGGTGACAAGATGAAAAAGGCAATTATTTTTGGCGCGGCTTTATTGGTGATTTCCCCTCTGGCAGCGCAGGCGTCCTGTGAAAGCGTCAAAGCGGATATATCACAGAAGATCATCAATAACGGCGTGCCGGAGTCAGGTTTTACGCTTGATATCGTGCCGAACGATCAGGTGGATCAGGTTGGCGGCCAGGTGGTCGGCCATTGCGAAAACGACTCGCAAAAAATCGTTTATACCCGCCATGCCGATGGCGAAACCAGCGCTGAAAGCGCGCCATCCACGGCGAATGGTCAGCCAGAAACCACCGCACAGTAACGGCGCCATCATCAACCAAGGCACGAACGCCGTAGGTTGTAGACAAAGTCGCTTGTAAACCTGAGATACACGGGCCTACCGTACCGAGGGGCGCTCCGGCGGCTTACGCCGCTACGGCCCCTCGCCACGCTCTCCCTAATAACGAACGTTATCAATCATCTGACGGCACGAACGCCGTGCCTTGTTCTTATTCCCGCCCCGCTGACGCATGCTGCGGTCGCTGGTTCGCCGGGATCATCCATGCTGAAAATAGCGTCATCACCGCGATCAGCGCGGAAACGATAAACACCCAATGCAGAGAGGATGAAACCTGCCAGGAGAGCGACTCAAGCTCCGACGCGCTCATCATGCCGCGGCTGTGGACATCCATCAGCGTTTGCAGCGGATCGTTCATTTCCGGCAGACGCCAGTGCAGATTGATATTCAGCGTGGCGCCGAGGATCGCCGTACCCAGCGCGGAACCCAGCATACGGGTGAACATGGTTGACGCCGTCGCAATGCCGCGAATGGAATAGTCCACCGAATTTTGGATCGAGACCAGAAAGGTGGTGTTGCTCAACCCCATCCCCGCTCCGATAAGAAAAGCGGCGACACGCGCCCAGGCCAGGTCGCGGTCAGGATCGAGCATCAGCAGTATCAGGCTGCCGGCAATCAGCACCACGCCCCCGCTGACGGCGGTGACCCGGTAGGATGTCCACAGCATTAATCTGCCGCCCAAGGTGCTGGCCAGCGGCCAGCCGATAGACACCAGCGCCAGAATGCTGCCGGCTTCCAGCGGCGTTTTTCCCATCACGCTCTGAATAAAGGTCGGCAGAAAAGCGCTGACCCCCATCAGGGCCGCGCCGATAATCAGGCCGCCGAGGTTGCCGGCGACGATCACCCGGTTACGCCATAGCGCCAGCGGGAAAAGCGGTTCCGGCGTGCGCGTTTCCTGCCTGAATAATAAAATACCGCCCAGCGTGGTGACGGCCAGCAACGGGACGATCCACACGCCGAGCGCTTCCGCCTGCAGCAACGCCATCAACAGGCTGGCGACGGTGACGGCGAGATAAAACGCGCCGGCCCAGTCCAGTTTATGCCGTCGAACCTGATTAACCGTGGGCAAATAACGCGCCAATAAAAATATCGACAGTAATCCAATCGGCACGTTAACCCAGAAAATCAGCGCCCAGTTGAAATGCTGCACGATAAACGCCCCCATCAGCGGGCCGACAATCGCCGATATTCCCCAAACGCTGGAGAGGTATCCCTGAATTTTAGGCCGCTCCATCGAACTATACACATCGGCGACGATGGTAAAGGCAATCGGGGTGATCGCCCCGGCGCCCAGTCCCTGAATGGTGCGAAACAGAATCAACCAGCCCATATTGGTAGCGAAACCGCACAGCACGGACCCCAGCAGGAAAATAATGGTGCCGATGAAAAAGACGCGTTTACGGCCGAAAAGATCGGCCAGCCGACCGTAAATAGGAATACTGATCGCCTGCGTCAGCAAATAACCGGCGAACACCCACCCCAGTAATGAAAAACCACCCAAATCGGCAATGATCGTCGGCAAGGCCGTCGCCACAATGGTGACCTCAATAGCCGCGGTAAACATGGCCAGCATACAGGCAATCAACACCCAGTGACGATGCGGTAGCGGAGGATGTTCAGAATGATTCGTTGTTTTCATTAAACTTTCTGCTTGGGGAATAGAATCAGTGGTTGAGTATATCAGTTGTTATCCTGCCGGGGGGCGGAGGGGAAAAAGAACTCCCGCGGGCTGCGGGAATTTGTCAAACCGATGCCGGGCGGAACATATTATCGCGATGAGTCATTCACCGCGGAAAGGTCGATATAGGAAGATAAGTCGCGCTGCTCGGCCCGGGGTAAATAAGGCAGTTCGCCCAGTTGCGGAGCGGGAATTTTTTTACGCAGCGCGCTAATGATTTCGGCGTAATTCGCCAGCCCCGGATTAATCCGGTTGGCGACCCAGCCCACCAGCGGTAATCCGTCATTAATAATCGCCTGAGCGGTTAATAACGCATGGCTGATGCAACCCAGCTTAATGCCGACCACTAAAACCACCGGCAGTTGCTCCTGCACCACCCATTCGGAATAGGGGCGCAGATCGTTCATCAATGTGCGCCAGCCGCCGCTGCCCTCGACCACCACCACGTCGGCGACGCCGCATAGGTAATGCAAGCCCTGCGTCATGGCGCTGTAATCAACGGGATGCACGCTGGCGCTGATTTCATCTTCACGCAGCGCGATGGGATTCACCCTGTCATAGGGTAAATCGAGCGAAGAGGCGGCCTGCAGCAGCAGCGCATCTTTATTCCGCAGCCCCTCTTCCGTTTCCACACATCCTTTTGCTATCGGTTTATAGCCCGCCACCGGTTTGTTGGTCATTGCCAGTTTTTGCAATAACGCTCTGGATACGACGGTTTTACCGACCGCGGTATCAGTGCCTGTAACAAAAATGCGTTTCAACATAAGAAAAACTCCGGAGGCCACCTGAAAAGAAAAATAACCAGCACTGCAAAAAAAATGCTTTCCAAGCGTAAAAGTCTAGGCGATGCGCCATTCGGGCAGCTTGCGTTAGCTCAAGTTAGTTCAATATTTTGTTTCTCCGACCCTGCGCATTGGAAAACGGCGATGCGCGGGGGAAAAGAAGCTGCGCGTTTAACCCTGCAACAGTTTCACCAATAATGAACCGTTATACAGCGCATCTTTGACCAACGCGGCGCCGGGCATGGTGCCCTGATTATAAAACCGGGTCGCTTCTACCTGGATATTGTGGCTATAAGGAGGAAAAGATTGCTGATGAATACATCCCATCATCGCCGGATATAAAATACTGGCCGCTTTATTTAGCGGGGAACCGATTAAAATTTTATCGGGATTAAATAAGTTAACCATAATAGCGACGATACGGCCGACGTTAATGCCGACGTCGTTAATAATATCCCTGGCCAGCTGATCGCCCTTCAGCCCCGCTTCACAGAGACTCTCCACCGTCAGAGGCGAGCCATGCAGCAGTGAACTCATTGATGAACTCATGCGCTGCTGCGCCAGCTCCAGCATGCTTTCCGTACTGGCGACCGTTTCAAGGCATCCGTGATTACCGCAGTAGCAGCGTTTACCATAAGGGTCCACCTGGGTATGCCCTATTTCCACCAGATTACGGCTTCCGGCGTGCAAAATACGCCCGCCGGTAATCACCCCCGCCCCGACATTATGATCAATCACCACCTGAATAACGTTCTGACAGCCGCGGGATGCGCCGTACAGCGCCTCCGCCATGGTCCAGGCGCAGATATCATGCTGTACAAAGACCGGCAGCCCGGTGCGCTGCTCCAGGGACGGCCCTATCGCCATCTCTTCAACGTCATAGAACGGCATGCGGTGGATCACGCCGGTGACGGCGTCGATCATGCCCGGCGCGGTGATGGCGATGGCGGTCAGCCGCTCCAGCCGCTTTTGATGCCGGATAAAAAACTGGTCGATTTCGTTCAGAATGCGCTGGAGTAAAGGTTGCGGATGTTCGACGGGAAGAGGAACGCTATCCTCGACCACCAGCTTACTGCTCAGATCGCGCAGCGCCAGCGTGATGGCGTTGTGGCTAATGCGCGCCGAAAGGTAGTGCCAGGCCTCGGTATCAAGGATCAGACCGATGGCCGGACGTCCCCTGCTGCCGATATCCTGGTATTCCGTTTCCTGCACCAGATGGGCTTCCAGCAGTTCGCGTACAATCTTGGTGATACTGGCAGGCGCCAACTGCGCGCGCTTGGACAGTTCAATACGTGATATCGGGCCATATTTGTCGATCAATCGGTACACCGCCCCGGCATTGATTTGTTTAATTTGATCGATATGTCCTGGCTGACCGTCGGCAATCACAAACCTGGCTCCTACTCTATGGTTATCGCTGCTACCGCATTTATTTTTCACGCTGCAAAATAAAAAACTGAGGGCATGGTGGGGCTTTTCGCCAATGCCGTCAAATATTTGCTTCGTTATGTGATTTAACGCACATATTGCAAATATTATCTGTTAAGCATCAATGAAATCAGCGTCTGCGCCGCGGTTTTTAACGGCCGATTACGGGCGGTAACCAGCCATACTTCGGTAATCGCATCGCTCTCGGCCAGCGGCAGATATTTCACCCCGTCGACTTTGATGCGCATAAACGAGGCGGGCAGAATGGAAACGCCCAGCCCGGATGAAACCAGACCGACAATGGTCATGGCTTCGCCGACTTCCTGGGTGATATAGGGGTGAATACCGTACCGTTTCAATAACGTCAGCGTTTCATCATATAAAGCCGTGCCGACGGTGCGCGAAAAGAAAACGAAAGGCTCATTCGCCAATTGCCGAATACCGATCGGCCCGTTTGACTGCCCGGCCAGCGGATGTTCCTCATGCACTACCGCAACCAGGGCCTCGTGCAGCAACAGCTGATGCTCAAGGGCGTCCGGCAGCGGATTATTACGCATCACGCCAATATCCAGCTTGCCGTTCAACAAGGGTTCGATCTGCTGCTTGGTGTTCAGCTCCATCATCTGAATATGCACCTGCGGATAGGATTGGCGGAAGCGCAGCAGACTGCGGGACACTTTTTTGATAAAGGGCGCCGACGAGGTAAAACCAATCGTCAGTTCGCCTATTTCACCGCGCTCGATGCGCGCGGCGCGCTCCGCCGCCTGGTTGACCTGAGCGATAATGGACCAGGCCTCTTTTAAAAACATTTCGCCGGCCGGCGTCATCCGCACATTGCGGTTATTACGCTCCAGCAGCCTGGCGCCCACCTGCTCTTCCAGCATCTGTATTTGCTGGCTGAGGGGCGGCTGCGAAATCAGCAATTTCTCCGCCGCGCGGCCAAAATGCAGTTCTTCGGCAACGGCAATAAAGTAACGCAGATGGCGTAATTCGATATTCATATCTTATAAGTATCAATCATGATTATTAATATATTATACAAAATAATATAGCTCTTCTATGATCGCCGTATTCATTCTTTTCCTAAATCTGGATTTATTTTGAGTACCCCGTCATCTCCGGCATCGCCTTCTATGCCCGCTTCCATCAGCACCGATGTGGAAGCGCTTTCCCCCAAACCTATCGCAACCGGCAAATCACCCTATATCAAACGCGGCACGCCGCAGTTTATGCGCGTGACACTGGCTCTGTTTTCCGCCGGCTTCGCCACTTTCGCCCTGCTTTACTGCGTACAGCCCCTATTGCCGCTTCTTTCGCAGGATTTCGCCATTTCTCCGGCCGCCAGCAGCCTGTCGCTTTCGGTATCAACGGTCACGCTGGCGATTGGGCTGCTGTTTACCGGCCCCTTGTCCGATACCCTCGGACGCAAGAACGTGATGACGGTCTCGCTGATGCTGGCCGCCGCCTGCACGCTTATTTGCGCCTTTATGAGCAGTTGGCAAGGGGTGCTGATTATGCGGGCGATGATCGGCCTATCGCTCAGCGGCGTGGCGGCCGTCGCCATGAGTTACCTGAGCGAAGAGATCCACCCCAGCGTGCTGGCTTTCTCCATGGGGCTTTATATCAGCGGTAATTCCATCGGCGGCATGAGCGGACGGCTGGTCAGCGGCGTATTGAGCGACTATTTCCCCTGGCGGATTGCCGTGGGGACGATCGGCGTTCTGGCGTTAATCGCCGCATTAACCTTCTGGAAAATTTTGCCCGACTCCCGCCATTTCCGCGCCGGCTCTTTGCGTCCCAAAACCCTGTGGCTGAATGCGAAACTGCACTGGCACGACGCCGGATTGCCGTTACTGTTTCTGCAGGGCTTTCTGCTGATGGGCTCGTTCGTTACCCTCTTCAACTATATCGGCTATCGCCTGCTGGAATCCCCTTACCTGCTCAATCAGTCGATTGTCGGCCTGCTGTCGGTGGTTTTCCTGACCGGGAGCTACAGCTCGCCTAAAGCCGGGGCACTGACTTCCCGCTACGGCCGGGGACCGGTGCTCGGCATTTCCATCGGGCTGATGCTGCTGGGACTGGGCGTTACCGCCTTAAGCCCGCTGGCGTGCGTGTTTATCGGCATGATGCTCTATTCCGCCGGTTTTTTTGCCGCCCATGCCGTCGCCAGCGGCTGGATTGGCCAGCGCGCGCGCCGGGCCAAAGGCCAGGCTTCATCCATGTATCTGTTTTGCTATTATCTGGGGTCCAGCCTGGCCGGGACGCTGGGCGGCGTATTCTGGCACGCTTACGGCTGGCCGGGCATCACCGCCTTTCTGGCATCCCTGCTGCTGGTCGCCCTGGCGGTCAGCTTCCGCCTGAAACAATTGGCCTGATTTCACCCCCTGCCCGATTAATCCCTGCCAGGCGAACCAAATCACGGTTGCTGCCGGCGGGGATTGGTATTATAACTATTAGTATGTTGTAACTAAGATAGATAACGCCATGGACCGTTATACGCTGATTGACCGTATGCACCGTTGCTTTGCCGCGCTGGAAGAAAAACTGGCCCTGATGCAGACGCAATTTGCCGAGTTCAGACTGCTGGCGGGCCGGGTTTATTCCCTGCCCGATATCGAAAAAGGCGCCGAGCACGACGCCATCTCGCAAATCGCCGTGCAACAGTACGTCGGCCAGGAAGCGCGCGAATTAGGACTGGCGCATTTTCAACGCCTGTTTATCCACCACTACCCGGAGACCATCAGCAGCAAAGCCGCCATCCGGCTTCCCGGCGCGCTCTGTTTTTCCGTCGACCACCACCAGTATCAACAGGCGCAACGGCTTATCGCCGATATCAATGGGCTGAAGAAAGAGCTGGAACAGATAGTGACCGTGGAGTCGGGGCTGGAGCCAGAACAGCGCTTTGAGTTTGTGCATACCCATCTGCGCGGGCTGATCACCCTAAGCGCCTACCGAACGCTGACGCCCATCGTCAACCCGACGTCGGTACGCTTTGGATGGGCGAATAAACATATCATCAAAAACATGACGCGCGCCGAACTGCTGGAGAAACTGCAAAAAAGCCTGAAGGCCGGCAGAGGCCCGGCGCCGTACAGCAAGGAACAGTGGGCGGGATTAGTGGAGCGGGAGATCGAAACCCTATTGCGATTGCCGCAACGGGCGACGCTAAAGATAAAGCGGCCGGTCAAAGTCCAGCCCATCGCCAGAGTCTGGTACGCGCAACGGCAGAAGCAGGTGCAGCATCCCTGCCCGTCTCCGCTGTTGGTGCTGTGCCAGCAGGAGAGCGGCGGCGAAGTTCCGGTTATCGGCGGGCTGAATAACTATGATGCCAACAACATAAAGCATAAACATAAACCACAGGCGACGCCGCTGCGTTTGCTGATCCCCCGCCTGCACCTGTACACCGACGCGCCGTAAAACGACGCCTGCCGGAGATCGCTCCCCGGCAGGCAGGCAAACTACAGCGTAGCGCAATCAGCTTTTCAGACTGCCGACCATATCCTCAGGCCGAACCCACTCATCGAACTGCTCTTCGGTGAGATAGCCCAGTTTCAGCGCGGAGGCTTTCAACGTCAGTCCTTCCTTATGCGCCTTTTTGGCGATTTCAGCGGCCTTGTCATAACCGATATGGGTGTTCAGCGCCGTAACCAGCATCAGCGATTCGTTCAGCAGCTGATCGATACGCTCACGATTCGGCTCAATGCCGACGGCGCAGTGGTCGTTAAAGCTTTTAATGCCGTCGGCCAGCAGACGGACGGACTGCAGGAAATTATGAATCACCAGGGGACGGTAGACGTTGAGTTCGAAGTTGCCTGAAGCGCCCCCGATATTGACGGCGACGTCATTGCCCAGCACCTGACTGCTCAGCATGGTAACCGCTTCACACTGCGTGGGATTGACTTTACCGGGCATGATGGAACTGCCGGGTTCATTTTCCGGAATGCTCAGTTCGCCGATGCCGCAGCGCGGCCCGGAAGCCAGCCAGCGCACGTCATTGGCAATCTTCATCAATGACGCCGCCAACCCTTTCAATGCGCCATGTCCGTGAACCAGCGCGTCGCAGGTGCCCAGCGACTCGAACTTGTTCGGCGCGGTGACAAACGGCTGGCCGGTAAGGCGCGCCAGTTCGGCGGCGACGCGCACGGCATATTCCGGATGGGTATTCAGCCCGGTGCCGACGGCGGTTCCGCCCAGCGCCAGTTCGGCCAGATGGGGCACGCTGTCCTGGATATGCTTCAGGCTGTGTTGCAGCATGGCCGCCCAGCCGGAAATTTCCTGTCCCAAGGTCAACGGCGTGGCATCCTGCAGATGGGTGCGGCCGATTTTTACGATGTCTTTAAACTTTTCCGCTTTCGCCGCCAGCGTCTGATGCAGCACCTTCAACTCAGGGATAAGGTGTTCATTAATCGCCACCACCGCCGCGACGTGCATCGCCGTGGGAAAAACGTCGTTGGAGCTTTGGCTTTTATTGACGTCGTCATTGGGATGGACCAGCCGGTCGCTCCCCCGCTCCCCGCCCAGCAGTTCGCTGGCGCGGTTCGCCAGCACCTCGTTCATATTCATATTGCTTTGGGTGCCGGAGCCGGTTTGCCAGATGGCCAACGGAAACTCGTCGCCATGCTTGCCGGCCAGGACTTCATCGGCGGCCTCTATAATGGCGTTGCCGCGATCCGCCGGAAGCAGCTTAAGGTCTATATTAACGCTGGCGGCGGCGCGTTTGGTCTGCGCCAGCGCATAAATCAGCGCGCGCGGCATTTTTTCTTCTGAAATACGGAAATGCTCAAGCGATCGCTGCGTCTGAGCGCCCCATAAGCGGTCGGCAGGAACGTCAATCGGCCCCATTGAGTCTTTTTCAATACGCGTCGTTGTCATTGCCTTTTCTCCTTATCATTCTGAATGATGAAAGTAGCACTGCCTGGAATAGTGACACATAAAACATTAACATGGTGTGAGTCGATGCCGCGTATTCTTCACCAATCATTTTATTAACTATTGGAATTATTTTAATCAACGGTTATATAACCTCAGGAATCCATCATGCAAAAAATGCTCAATCGCGTCCAGCACTACGCCTGGGGCAGCAAACACGCTTTAACTGAGCTATACGGCATTGAAAATCCTAATGATTTACCAATGGCTGAACTATGGATGGGCGCCCATCCGAAGAGCAGTTCCCTCGTCGTTGATGAAAAAGGCAATGAGCGCAATCTGCGCGAAGTGATTGCCGCAGACCTCTCCTCGCACCTTGGCGCGGACGTGGCGCGGCGCTTCGGCGAATTACCGTTTTTATTTAAAGTGCTGTGCGCGGAGCAGCCGCTTTCCATTCAGGTACACCCCAGCAAATCGGCGGCGGAACGGGGCTTTGCCAGGGAAAATGCGGCGGGCATCCCATTGGATGCCGCGGAAAGAAACTATAAGGATGCCAATCACAAGCCGGAACTGGTCTTTGCGCTCACCCCTTTTCAGGCGCTGAACGGCTTTCGGGAATTATCTGAAATTGCCGCGCTGTTAGCGCCGGTCGCCGGCGCTCATCCCTCCATCAGCGCTTTTTTGCAACAGCCGGACGACAAAAATCTCTCCATGCTGTTTGCCAACCTGCTGAGCATGAGCGGCGAACAAAAAGAGCGCGCGCTGGGGGTATTAAAAGCCGCGCTGAACAGCCAACAGCATGAACCCTGGGCAACGATTCGGGACATTACGCGCTTTTATCCGCACGACAGCGGCCTGTTTTCCCCCCTGTTGCTTAATGTCATTACGCTTCAGCCGGGCGAGGCCATGTTTTTATACGCCCAAACGCCGCACGCCTATTTAAACGGCGTGGCGCTGGAAGTCATGGCGAATTCGGACAACGTGCTGCGGGCAGGCCTGACGCCGAAGTACATTGATATTCCGGAGTTATTGGACAACGTGCAATTTGCCGCCAAACCCGCCGCCGATTTATTGACCGCCCCCATCAGGCAGGGAAATGAGCTAAGCTTCCCTATTCCGGTGGATGATTTCGCCTTTTCCCTGCATAACCTGAGCGATGAAGCGCAAACGCTCAGCCAGAGCAGCGCCGCTATTGTCTTCTGCGTCGACGGTCAGGCGTTACTGCAAAAAGAGCGGCAGCAGATCAGGCTCAAGGCGGGCGAATCCTGCTTTATTTCCGCCGGTGAATCGCCGGTATGGGTTCAGGGACAAGGGCGCATCGCCCGCGTATTTAATCGGTGATGACCGGTATATACCCTCTCGTCTTGAAGAATCGGGACGTGTTTTCAATAAAGGATGAATAAAATGAAGAAGTCGTTAATTGCCGCCAGCGTTATTATCGCTCTGGGCGCAGTCTGGACAGGCGCTTCCTGGTACACCGGTAAACAGCTGGCTCAGCATATTGATGAATTTACCGACGATATTAATACACAACTCAAATCGTCCTATCCGGACGCCGGACTGAAACTGGTGTATCGCGATTATCAGGGCGGCATTTTCAGCAGTAAACTGGCCTACGTGCTGCAAGCCGACGGTACCGCCAAAGGGACGCAAATCCTCGCCCCCGGCGAGGAGATTGTGCTCAATGAGTCGGTTTCTCACGGTCCGTTCCCGTTAGCGCAGCTCAAGCGGTTTAATCTGCTGCCGGCGATGGCGTCGGTGCATAGCGAACTGGCGAATACGCCGGTGGTTAAACCGCTGTTCGATCTTACCCAGAATAAACCCTTTATCTCGGCCGAAACCCGCGTGGCCTACAGCGGCGATACCCGTTCAGCGGTGACGCTGCTCCCGGTCGACTATCAGGGCGCCGATCAGAAATTCTCCTTCAGCGGCACCGAACTCCAGCTGGACGTCGCCAGCGATTTGCGCCGCAGCGCGCTGGGGGGAACCGTTAACAGCCTGCTGCTGGAAAAGAAAAATCCGTGGGGTGAAACCGAGCAGGTCAGCATCAATGATTTCTCGCTTGATACGGCCAACCACAAAGGTAAATTCGACCTTAATCTGGGCGACGGCAAGGCGACCATCAAGACCTTGAAATTTACCGTTGAAGGCGGCGAACCGGTTACGCTGAATAATTTCGCGGTACAAAGCAGCGTCACCGAAGACGAGAAGAACCTGGCGGGCAAATTGTCCCTGACGCTGGAATCACTGGCCGTCAGCGAGCGTAATCTCGGCTCGGGAAATCTGCAGCTCGCTTTTTCCCGGCTTGACGGCGAAGGCGCCAAGCGTTTCGCCGCCGAGTATCAGAAAAAGGCTCAGCAGCTTTTACAAGACCCGCAAGGGCTGGATCCGGACGTCTACCAGCACGAAGTCGCCATGGTTTTGCTGCAACATTTGCCTGATTTGCTGAAAGGCAACCCCAATATCACCCTCTCCCCGGTCAGTTGGAAAAACGCTAAAGGGGAAAGCACGTTCACGCTGGCTATGGACTTGACCGATCCCCTGCAGAACACGGCGAAAGCAACCGATCCGGCCGCTTCCGATGAAGAAAAAATCATCCGCCAGTCGCTTAACAAGCTGGACGCCCAATTAAACGTACCGTTGGCCATGCTGGCGGAGCTGATGGTGCAGGCCGGACAACAACAGCCGGCAAACGATGAAGAGAAGGCGCAAGCCGAGCAACTGGCGCTGCAGCAGGCGCAGATGATGGCAAGCATCGGCCAGATGAATCAGGTTACCGTCACCAAGGACAATGCCATCACCAGTTCATTGCAGTATGCGGACGGCCAGGTTGATTTCAACGGCAACAAAATGTCCCTGACGGACTTTATTGCGCCGTTTATCACCATTCCCGGCGAAAGCGATGAAGCGCCGCAGGAACCACAGGTGCCGCCGGTAGTGCCGCCCCTCGCGCCGCCTGCGCAGTAACCGGCAATAAGGGGATCAACCGGTGGCGGTTTTATGACCGCCACCGGCATTTTTTATGGCGCGCCACCCTACCGGGCCGTCGCATAGCGGCGCTTTAGAGATTGAGCATGCAAAAATACAAAGCATTCATGGAAGAACGTCAGAGCGCCATCTACTTTATCGCGGTTATCGCCGCAGGCGTAACCGCCCTGTTGCTGCCCGGTACGGAAAAACTGGGCGCGGCGATCAATCCGGCGCTGGCATTGATGCTGTTCGTCACTTTCTTGCAGGTGCCGTTAACGTCGCTAAAGCGCAGTCTGACCCAGGTCCGCTTTCTTGGCGCCCTGCTGGCGGCCAATTTTATCGTTATACCGCTGTTCGTGGCCTGCCTTATTCCTTATTTTCCCGCCGACCCGCTTATCCGACTGGGCATGCTGCTGGTGTTGCTCGCCCCCTGTATCGACTACGTGGTGACCTTCTCTCATCTCGGCCGCGCCGATGCCCCGAGTTTGCTGGCCGCCACCCCCGCGCTGCTGGTGGTGCAAATGCTGGCGTTGCCGTTTTACCTCGGGCTGTTTCTCAGCCGGGAAGCGGCCGGGCTTATTCATATCGCGCCGTTTTTCCACGCCTTTATCTGGTTGATTGCGATTCCCCTGCTGCTGGCCGGGCTGGTGCAATGGGGAGCATCCCGCTTGCCGTCCGTGGATAAGTTCGCCGACCGGCTCGGTTTTCTGCCGGTTCCCGCCACCGCGCTGGTGTTATTCGTGGTGGTGATCTCCGTTATTCCTCAGCTTAAGACCACCTGGCCGATGGTGCTGAGCGCCGTTCCGTTCTACGCGCTGTTCGCTATCGTCGCCCCGGTATTGGGATGGTTGACGGGCAAGGTATTCCGTCTTGAGCCGGCCGGCGGGCGCGCGGTGGCCTTCAGCGCCGGGACGCGGAACTCTCTGGTGGTTTTGCCTTTGGCGCTGGCCATCCCCGGCGCCATCCCGCTGCTGCCGGCCATTATCATCACCCAGCCCCTGGTGGAATTGTTAAGCGAGCTGATTTATATCCGGGCGATCCCCAGGCTGACCGCGCCGCCATCCCGCTTATCCGACTGAATTTGCCGTGACCGGCATTTGTTTTTATACTTCACCGCACTTAACGGGCCACGGCCCGGCTTACTGATACCAAGAGTACTCCATGATTGATTTGCAACTCCCGCTAACGGATCTTCATCGCCACCTGGATGGTAATATCCGGGCACAGAGCATCCTGGAACTGGGCCGCCAGTTCAACATCGCCTTACCCGCCAATGACCTGACCTCACTGCGCCCTCATGTTCAAGTGACCGAAACCGAGCCGGATTTGCTGAGCTTTCTGCAAAAGCTGGATTGGGGCGTTGCCGTTCTGGGGTCGCTGGATGCCTGCCGCCGCGTTGCTTATGAAAATGTTGAAGACGCCGTCAACGCCGGGCTGGATTATGCGGAGCTGCGTTTCTCTCCCTACTATATGGCGATGAACCATCGGCTGCCGATTGCCGGCGTGGTGGAAGCCGTGATTGACGGCGTGACCGCGGGCAGCCGCGATCTCGACATTGATGTCCGTCTGATTGGCATCCTGAGCCGCACCTTCGGCACCGAGGCCTGCCAACAGGAGCTGGACGGCCTGCTGGCCCATCGCGACCGTATTGTCGCCCTCGATCTGGCCGGCGATGAGCTGGGGTATCCCGGCGAGCTTTTTTCATCGCATTTCCGGCAGGCCCGTGACGCCGGCTGGCGCATTACCGTGCACGCGGGGGAAGCCGCCGGTCCTGAAAGTATCTGGCAGGCCATCAACCAGCTGGAAGCCGAGCGGATCGGCCACGGCGTTACCGCCATTATCGATACCGGGCTAATGGCGTATATGGCGGAAAACGGCATCGGTATTGAATCCTGCCTGACTTCCAATATCCAGACCAGTACGGTGGAGTCGCTGGATCGGCACCCGCTGTTACATTTTCTGCGTCACGGTATTCCCGCCACGATTAATACCGACGATCCTGCCGTACAGGGCATCGAAATCCGCCACGAGTATCAGGTTGCGGCGCCATTGGCGGGGTTGACCGCCAAAGAGACCCGGCGGGCGCAGGAAAACGGATTGGATATCGCCTTTATCAGCGAACAGGAAAAGCAACGGCTGCGGGAGAAAGTGCTGCGCAAACGCGGCGCGGCGTCGCAGGCATGACGCACCGCCGTCGTCCCCGCGGTTGTAGGCGGGGACCTGCTTGCACAAGCGGTTCGGTGTCGCTGAGATCCCCGCCTGCGCGGGGATGACGGATTTGGAGTGCCTAATTTGTCAACGCTCTGTGGCGGCATAGGCCGCCCTATTTTTGCTCCGCTTTGCTCGCCGTTTTTTCCGTCGTCGCGGATGCCTGTTCGGCGCGCTTTATCCTGTTGGCGTAACGCTGCGCCAACGCCGCGCACACCATCAGCTGGATTTGATGGAAAATCATCAACGGCAAAACCATCACCCCCACCGTCGCCGCCGGAAACAGTACGCTGGCCATCGGAATGCCATTCGCCAGGCTTTTCTTCGAGCCGCAGAATACGATGGTGATCTCATCGGCGATATTAAAGCCCAGCTTGCGCGCCGCCAGCGTATTCACCACCAGCACGATGGTCAGTAAAACGATGGAAACCCCCACCACCGCCAGCAACGACCAGCCGTTAATCTGGCTCCAGATCCCCTGCACCACGGCTTCGCTGAAGGCGACGTAAACCACCAGAAGAATTGATGACCGATCGGTAATATTGATTAATTTACGATGGCGAACCACCCATCGGGCAATCAGCGGGCGGGATAAATGTCCCGCCGCAAAGGGCACCATCAGCTGCATGATAATGGAACCGATGGCGTGCAGCGTATCCGTCTCCGCGCCGCCCTGCGTGTGCATCAGCAGGCCGACCAGAATCGGCGACAGAAATACGCCCAGGATACTGGAAGCCGAGGCGCTGCAAATCGCCGCCGCGACGTTGCCCCCGGCCATCGAGGTGTAGGCAATGGCCGACTGTACGGTCGCCGGCAAGGCGCACAGGTACAGAAAACCGAGGTAGAGCGTCGGCGTCAATACCGCCGGCACCAGAACACTCATGCCCATCCCCAGCAGCGGGAAGAGTAAAAAGGTGCTGGCGAACACCACCAGATGCAGACGCCAGTGCCCCATCCCGGCGGTAATGGCTTCCCGCGACAGCTTTGCCCCGTGCATAAAAAACAGCAGCGCGATGGCGGCCGTGGTCAGGTATTCAAAAAAGACCTTTGCGGCGCCCTCACAGGGGAAAAACGATGCGGTGATCACCACTAAAACCAATACCAGCAAAAATTTGTCGATGCGCAATCGCTGTAGCCACCCCATTATTCATCCTTTTCTTTTTTACGCCCGATTGAAACAGCACAGGCGATCCTGAGATCGCCTGCTTAAACCGAACGTTAACTATCTGCGATAAAAATCGACAAATCTAGCTATTTTTCAGCGTCATCACTTTTTTCTGCTGATGGGATATCAATCCCACTTCTATCAGTTCCATTACCTGGATAGCCTGATGAACCGTTACCGGATTCTCTCCCTTGCCGTTTAACGCATCGCGGATCGCCGCATAATAAGCCGGGTAGTCGCCGGCAAGGGTCGGCACGGCCTGATCGGCCACCACGCCGTCATGATGCAGCGTCAACACCCCGTCGCGCCGATCCTGTCCCCAGTTTTCCTGCGGCGGACGCTCACCGGCCTTCAACTGATCTTCCTGCGGATCGAGGCCGAATTTGACGAAGCTGCCGCGCGTGCCGTGGACGATATAGCGCGCCGACGGCGCCGCCGCCAGCATGCTGGCATGCAACACCACCCGGCGCTGAGGATAAATCAGGATAGCGTGGAAATAGTCCGTCGCTTTACTGCCGGGGCGCAGCTGCGCCAGATCGACCTGAATGGCGACCGGCAATCCAAATAGCTGCAGGGCCTGATCCAGCAGGTGCGGCCCCAAATCGTACCAGATACCGCTGCCTTCGCTGCCGTCTTCGCGCCAGCGCTGGCGGACCTGCGGCCGAAAACGGTCAATATGGGATTCCAGGTAGACCACATCGCCCAGCGACCCGGTATGCAACAAATGTTTCAGCGTCAGGAAATCGCTGTCCCAACGGCGGTTATGAAACACCGACAGCAGCCTGCCGGTATGTTCCGCCAGCAGCCCCAGCTCATGGGCCTGTGACAACGTCACGGTAAACGGTTTATCCACCACCACATGCTTGCCCGCTTCCAGCGCCTGCTTGGCCAGCGGGAAATGGGTGTCGTTCGGCGTGGGGATAACGATAAGATCGATATCCGGGTCGTTGAACAACGTTTGCGGATCGCTCACAACCCGGATTGTCGACCAGTCGGCGCGGACTTTATCCGCATTGCTGCTGGAAACCGCCGCCAGCTCCAGGCCAGGCGTCCCGGCGATCAGCGGCGCATGAAACGTTTTACTCGCATAGCCGTATCCCAGTAACCCGACACGAACGTTATCACTCATGAAAATTCCCCCTTGGCCGCTTCTAATTGGTGATGTGAACTGAGTATAGCACCGCAAAGTCGGCCTATTTAACGGGGATTTTCTCATTTCGCCCTTGACTACCTGCCGGCGATTTTTGGCGTTCCGCCCTCCCAAGGCGTCGTTTCCGGCGTTTTCGCCGCCGGATAGTTGATTTCGCTGCTGCGGCGACGGAAATCGCTCGGGCTGACGCCCACCCGTTTACGGAATACCCGCGAAAAATAGAGCTGGTCGTCATAGCCGACCACCCGGCCGATATTGGCGATGGACTCCTGCGTCGTTTGCAACAGCAGCTTGGCGCGGATCACCCGCTGATCTTCCCGCCAGCGCAGGATATTGATGCCGACCTGCTCGCGAAACAGGTGCGCCAGCCGCGACGGCGACAGGCAGACGTGCCGGGCCACCTCGTCGATACGCAACTCTCCCGCCAGATTGCCGGTGATAAACTGGCAGGCTTCGATGATGCGCGGGTCGATGATTTTTTGCGGGCTCTGCGGATCTTCTTCCATCGCCCTTAGCAGCAAGCGCTCAAGCAGATTCATCCCCAGCTCTTGCGAGAAGCGCCGCCCTGAACGCTGCGTCTGCTCAATATTGGCGAACAGGCGATCGAACTCCAGCAACAGCGGGTTATTCGGCAGGCTCAGACGCCCGACGCCGCAATGCCGGGTATGCCATTCCAGCCAGTCGGCCCAGTAGGCCCGCGGGCGGAAATAGACCCAGCGGTGATACCAGCAGTCGCTGTCCGGCGAGCGGCCGTAAAAATGCGTTGATTTGGGCGGAAACAGCAGCAAATCGCCGGGATTGCAATAAAAGGCGTCGTCACCGGCAAAAACCTGTCCCTGCCCCTTGATGGTGAGATTAATGATGTAGCCCTTCATGCCGTCAGGACGGTCGATAAAGAAGTCGAGCGGGCCGTCCGCCAGGATCGGCGTCAATCCGGCGACCAGGTAGGCGTTAAACGCGTAACCCGGTAGTAACGGATTTGACTGGGATTCATGCGCCACACGGTGATACATCCAACCTCCGGAGCTTTAGCTAACGACTGGTCGCGTACGCCTGCGCGGACATAGCGGCGGCGCTTACAGGGTCTTCTTGGCCAGCTGTTTGTAGCGGTCGAAAATCACCGCCGTCAGCAGAATCAAACCGCGCACCACGTATTGCGAAAACGGTGAAATATTCAACAGGTTCATCGCATTTTCCACGGTCCCCAAAATCAGCACCCCGGCGACGACGTAGGAAATCTTGCCGATGCCGCCTTTTAATGACACGCCGCCCAGCACGCAGGCGGAAATCACGATCAGTTCATAACCGATCGAGGTCATCGGCTGGCCGCTGGTCATGCGCGATGCCAGAATAATGCCCGCCGCGGCGGAGACCAGGCCGGAAAGCGCGAAGATGATGATTTTGGTGCGCACCACCGGCACCCCCGCCAGACGCGCGGCTTCTTCATTCCCGCCGATCGCCAGCGTATTGCGCCCGAAAGTGGTTTTATTCAGCAGCAGCCCGAACAAGGTCATGCAGATCGCGGTGATCCAGATGGGCGCCGGCAGCCCCAGCCAGTTGGCATAGCCCAGCGCAAAGAAACGTTCGTCTTCAATGCCGACCGCTTTACCGTCCGAGATAATATAAGCCAGTCCGCGGGCGATCTGCATCGTGGCCAGCGTGGTGATCAGCGCGTTGATCCTGAGCCGGGCGATGATAAAGCCGTTAAGCAGGCCGAACGCCACGCCCAGCAACAGTCCGGCGCCCACGCCGAGCCACAGGCTTTGCGTGATATTGATCGCCACCGCCGTGGTCACGCCGGCGCAGGCGATAATCGAGGCGACGGAGAGGTCAAAATCTCCGGAAGCCAGGCAAAACAACATGCCGCAGGCCACCATGCCGGACATGGATATCGCCAGTCCCAACCCTTTCATATTGATAAAGCTGGCGAAATTGGGCACAAAAATCGCGCACCCCAGAAACAGCACGGCAAAAACCACCAGCATGCCGTAGTTATCCCAAATGCGGGATATCCCGGAGCCGGCTTTCCGCTTCTCCGGGGTTGCGGCCGCATCCTCATTGGACGGCAGAATTTTTGTTGGCATAGCTATACTCCTTGGCGGTCAGGCAACCGCGGCTTCGATATCGGGGGTTCGCAACATTGCCAGACTCAGCACTTTCTGCTCAGTGGCCTCATCGTGGAGCAGTTCGCCGGATACCGCGCCTTCACGCATCACGATGATGCGGTCGGCCAGTCCGAGCACTTCCGGCAGGTCGCTGGAAGCGAACAGCACGGCAATGCCTTGCTTAGCCAGCTCATAAATGACGTGATAGATTTCGTGCTTGGCGCCGACGTCAATGCCGCGCGTCGGCTCGTCCAGCAGGATGACTTTCATCTCTTCCGACAGCCAGCGCCCCAAAATGGCCTTCTGCTGATTACCTCCGGAAAGATTCATCATCAGCTGCGCCGGGCTGGGGGTTTTAATGTTCAGCGCCTGAATGCGCTTGTCCGCATTCTCCTTTTCCCAGCGGTTATTAATGATAAAGCCGGCCTTCAGGCTCTTGCGCCGCGCGCTGATGTTGATATTGTCGCGCACCGAATGCACGGCGATAATCCCCTCGGACTTGCGATCTTCCGGGCACAGCATCACCCCCTGGCGGATGGCGTCAATGGGCGACGTCACCGTCAGCGGTTCGCCATCCAGCAGCACTTCTCCGCCGGTGATGCGGGTCGCGCCGAATATCCCCTTCAGCAGTTCGCTGCGCCCGGCGCCCACCAGGCCGAACAGCCCGACGATTTCCCCTTGGCGTACCCGCAGCGACACCGTCGATTTCACTCCCGGCGCTTTAACCTCCTTGAGCGTCAGCCGCTCCTCGCCGTGCGGACGCGGCGCATAGCCGTAGATATCCCCAAGGTTTCTGCCCACCATCGCCTGCACCAGCGATTGATGATCCACCTGGCGCATATCGTCGAAGGTGCGCACATAGCGGCCGTCTTTAAACACGGTGATGGCGTCGCCCAGGGCGAAAATCTCCTCCATGCGGTGCGAGACGTACAAAATCACCCGCCCTTCGCCGCGTAATTCGGCGATCACCCGGAACAGCTGTTCGATTTCGCGGGCGGATAGCGAACTGGTGGGTTCGTCAAAAGCGATGATTTTGGCGTTGCGGGCCAGCGCCTTGGCGATCTCCACCATTTGCCACTGGCCGATGGAAAGGTATTTAAGCGGCGTGTCGGGGTCGATATCCAGTCCCAGGTGCTCAAGCTGCAGTTTGGCCTCATAACGCAGCAGCGAATAATTCACCATGCCGTACCTGTGCGGCAGCTGACCGAGGTAAATATTCTCCGCCACCGTCATTTCCGGCACCAGATGCAACTCCTGATAAATAATCGCCACGCCGGCATTCAGCGCATCCATGGTGCTATTGAAGCGCACCGGCCGCCCCTGGATATGGATTTCCCCGGCGGAAGGCAAATAGTTGCCGCTCAGGATTTTCAACAGCGTGGATTTACCCGCCCCGTTTTCCCCCATCAAGCCGTGGATCTGCCCCGCCTGGCAGGAAAAGCTGATATCCGCCAGCGCCTTGACGCCGGGAAATTCCTTGCCGATGCCATGAAACGACAAATAGGGTGACTGTACCGTCATTTCCGTTTCCTCATAGTTAACCACTCGCCATCGCACCGGTCGTCCCCGCCGCTACGGGGATGGAAACCGGCGGCAAACGCCCGGACCTCCCTGTCCCGCCGGCCGTCACAGCAGACCTTTTTTCTCCAGTTCGACCTTGAAGTTGTCGCGGGTGATCAGCACCACATCGGTAACTTCGGTGAATTTTTGCGGTTCCACGCCGTTGGTTACCCACTCATTCAGCATCTGGATGCTTTTATAACCGTGGATATCCGGGCTTGGCAGCAGCGAACCGTAGAAACCGGTGGCCTGGCCTTTCGACAGCTCGCTCACCGCATCCACCCCGTTGATGCCGATGCCGATCACGTTGGGCGCCTTGAACCCCTGACCTTCCGTCGCCCGCACGCCGCCCAGCACGGTGTTGTCGTTCATGCCGACAATCAGCCAGTTCTTCACGCCGGGATGCTGAACCAGCATCGAGTTGGCGGCGTCAAACGCCCCCGGAATATCGTTGGATTTGGTGGGAACCTGATAGATTTGCTTTTCCGGGAAACCGGCGGCTTTCAATGCCTCCATCGAGCCGGTGGTGCGGCGCCGGGCGGTATCCAGCTCATTGGCGGTGATCGCCATCACCGCGGTTTCCTCAACCTTCCAGCCGCGTTTATTCATTTCCTTCCACAGCTCCTGCCCCTGGCGCTCGCCAATTTTGCTGGCCGCCATCATCACCAGCGGCACCGAGTCCATCGGCTCGCCTCTGGCATTAACGAACTGATCGTCCACGGCGATGACCTTAAGGTCATAGCTGCGCGCCTTGGCGACGATCGCCGCCCCTAATTTGGGGTCGGGAGTACAGATCACGAAGCCTTTCGCCCCGCTGGCCGCCAGGCTATCAATGGCATTAAGCGTTTTTTCGCCGTCCGGGACGGCGATTTTGATCACCTCGAAACCGAGATCTTTTCCCGCCTTGTCGGCAAATTTCCATTCCGTCTGGAACCAGGGTTCTTCCGGCTGTTTAACCAGAAACCCCAGTTTCAATGTATCGGCGATAGCCGATTGTGACATAACCGCGGCCAGCCCAATCGTCGCCAGCAGCTTAGTGAATTTATGCATGATGTTCTCCGCTATAGTTATTTTTTACACGTCAGAGGATCCTGGATGTGTAATCGGTTCCATTAAGGCATTTCCGGTCGGGATAAAGGAAAAGCACGGCGTTGATGGCACTCCTTTACTCAGCAGCATTCAGACGCTGTATGTTTTAGCGGTTATTTTCAGCAAGAATATCGAGCGTTATCACATCCCCGAACAACGACAGGTTTGTGCATATATTTAGCAAATTTAACCAGTCATTAACTTTTGACGCGCATCACAGAATGACGGCGAGCGGCAGGAAAATGCATACTTCCAGCTAACCGCTCCTCACGCCCCGCGTTAATGCCCGCCTATCGTATACGGCTATAAACAAAGGCGGAATTGACAGGAGCGGAGCGATGAACGCGGACGCGATTACCTTGGGCCTCGACTTCGGCAGCGATTCGGTGCGCGCATTGGCCGTTGACTGCCGGACCGGGCAAGAATTGACCACTGAGGTGGTGTATTACCCGCGCTGGCGCGCCGGGAACTATTGCCGGCCGGAGAATAACCAGTTCCGCCACCACCCGCTGGATTATATTGAATCGCTGGAACAGGCCATTCGCGCCGTGGTGGAACGGCTGAGCGCGGCGCAGCGCCGGCGGATCGTCGGCATCGGCGTCGATTCCACCGGCTCCACCCCCGCCCCCATCGACGAGCAGGGGACGATTCTGGCCTTGCGCCCCGAGTTTTCCGCCAACCCCAACGCCATGTTCGTGCTGTGGAAGGATCATACGGCAATAGAGGAGGCGGAAGCGATCACCAGCCTGTGCCACAGCGGCCGGTTTGCGGATTACACCCGCTATATTGGCGGCGTCTACTCATCGGAGTGGTTCTGGGCCAAAATACTGCACGTTTCACGCCAGGATGAGGCCGTGCGGCAGGCCGCCGTCTCCTGGATCGAACTGTGCGACTGGGTGCCCGCCCTGCTCTCCGGCACCCTGGCCCCCGGCGACATCAGACGCGGCCGCTGCGCCGCCGGGCACAAATCGCTGTGGCACCCCGACTGGGGCGGCCTGCCGCCCAAAGCCTTCCTGCACGCGCTCGATCCCCGCCTGAGCGAAAGGCTGCAATACCCGATGTTTACCGACACCTGGACCGCCGACGCGCCCGTCGGCGCCATCACCGCCGAATGGGCCGCGCGGCTCGGCCTGCCGGAAAGCGTGGTTATCGCCGGCGGCGCCTTTGACTGCCACGTCGGCGCCGTTGGCGCCGGGGCGCAGCCCTATACCCTGGTTAAGGTGATCGGCACCTCGACCTGCGACATCCTGATTGCCGATAAAGCGCGCATCGCCGATCGCACGATCAAAGGGATCTGCGGCCAGGTGGACGGCAGCGTGGTGCCCGGCCTTATCGGGCTGGAAGCCGGACAGTCCGCCTTTGGCGATATGTACGCCTGGTTCGGCCGCCTGTTGAGCTGGCCGCTGCGCCAGGCGATCGCCGATGACCCGCAGTTGATGATACCGCTGCAGGCCGCGGAAGCCGGCCTGCTTGAGCGGCTCACCCACGCCTGGGTCGAAAACCCCTCGCTGGATCATCTGCCGGTGGTGCTCGACTGGTTTAACGGACGCCGGACCCCTTTCGCCGACCAGCGGTTAAAAGGCGTTATCGCCGACCTTAATCTGGGCACGGACGCGCCGACGCTGTTTGGCGGCTTTATCGCCGCCACCGCCTTCGGCGCCCGCGCCATTATGGAGTGCTTTGAAAGCCAGGACGTACCGGTTGACAACATTCTCGCGCTGGGCGGCATCGCCCGCAAATCCCCCGCCATCATGCAGGTCTGCAGCGATGTGATGAATCGCCCGCTGCAAATTGTGGCCTCCGACCAGTGCTGCGCGCTGGGAGCGGCCATCTTCGCCGCCGTCGCCGCGGGCGTCCATGGCGATATCCCCGGCGCGCAGCGGCGGATGTCCAGCGGCGTCGAGCAAACGTTGACGCCGGATAGCCGGCGCGTCGCCCGCTATCAGCGGCTTTATGAGCGATACCAGCAGTGGTGCCGCACGGCTGAACCGGCTTACGGCGCCCGGTTCAAGGCCGACGCGTAATGTCTTCTTTTCCCGCCGGGAATAAACAGGAGTAACCATGGATCATTTTACATCCCTCGAAGTCTGGTTCGTTATCGGCAGTCAGCACCTTTATGGGGCGGAAACCTTGCGTCAGGCAACAGAGAATGCGGAAAAAGTCGTCGCCGGTCTGAATCAGGACGCGCGCCTGCCGGTCAGGCTGGTGCTTAAGCCGCTGGTAAAAACCGCGGACGAAATCGGCGCGCTGTGCCGCGACGCCAACCATCAGGATAGCTGCATCGGCCTGCTGGTCTGGCTGCATACTTTTTCCCCCGCCAAGATGTGGATCGGCGGGCTCAGCATTCTGCATAAGCCGTTACTGCAATTCCATACCCAGTTCAACGCGCAAATCCCCTGGGACACCATGGATATGGATTTTATGAACCTGAACCAGACCGCCCACGGCGGCCGGGAGTTCGGCTTTATCGGCGCGCGCATGCGCCTGCCGCACCAGGTGGTGGTCGGCCACTGGCAGGATAGCCAGGCCCATCAACGCATCGCCAAATGGATGCGGGTGGCGGCGGCGATCCAGGAAAGCAAAGGGCTGAAGCTGGCCCGCTTTGGCGACAATATGCGCGAAGTGGCGGTCACCGAGGGCGATAAGGTCGGCGCGCAGATCCGCTTCGGCTATTCCGTCAGCGCCTGGGGACTGGGGGATTTGACCAGCGTGATTGATGCCGTCTCCCAGGGCGATATCGCTACGCTGGTTGAAGAGTACGAAGCCAGCTATCAATTGACGGATGCGGTAAAGCTTCATGGCCCCAATCGGCAAAACCTGCTGGACGCGGCGCAAATCGAGCTGGGGTTGCGGCGTTTTCTGCAGCAGGGCGGCTATAAAGCCTTCACCACCGATTTTGAAAATCTGTATGGACTGAAGCAGCTGCCGGGGCTGGCGGTACAGCGCCTGATGCAGCAAGGCTATGGTTTCGGCGGCGAAGGCGACTGGAAAACCGCCGCCCTGTTGCGCATCTTGAAGGTGATGGCGGACGGCTTGCCCGGCGGCACCTCGTTTATGGAGGATTACACCTACAACTTCCAAAACGGCAACGATCTGGTGGTCGGTTCCCATATGCTGGAAGTCTGTCCCAGCATCGCCAAAGAGCGGAAACCCATTCTGGACGCGCAGCATCTGGGCATCGGCGGCAAAGCCGACCCCGCCCGGCTGATTTTCTCCACGCCGCCCGGTCGCGCCCTCAACGCCAGCGTTATCGATATGGGAGGACGCTTCAGAATGCTGGTCAACCTGGTGGATACCATTGAACAGCCCCATCCGCTGCCGAAACTCCCCGTGGCGCGCGCCATCTGGCAGGCCCGTCCGTCGCTGGAGGTGGCGGCGGAAGCCTGGATATTGGCCGGCGGCGCGCACCACTCGGTGTTCAGCCAGGCGCTGGACGTGGATTATCTGCGCCTGTACGCTGAAATGCAGGACATTGAATTACTGGTGATTGACGACGATACCCGGCTTCCGGCTTTCAAAGACGCGCTGCGCTGGAACGAGGCGTATTACCGGCTCGGCGGCCGCTACTAGCCCGTCGTCTGCACTGCAATCTGCAACTTCCTGCCATTATGCCCGCGCAAGCGGGCCTTTTCCCCCTCGTACCGCCGCTTATCCCTCACCTCGTTTTTTGCCTGAGTTTCAGCAAGGCGACCTCGATAATCGCTGAACCTAACGCCGCAGCGGGAAGAATTGGCTTCTGGCGGCAGGCGATTTGCTTTAGGATAGACCTTTTGCGTCTCTTTTACGGCTCGGACGGCAAATTTACTCAGGTTTCGCCTATATCCCTACTTTGGGTATGTTGTCGAAAGCCTGATAATACCCGATAATATGCGGGTTTTGTTTTTTAGGCAGAGTAATGACCGAATTCGCACTGTTATTCGTTAGCGCCCTTCTGGTGAACAATTTCGTCCTGGTGAAATTCCTGGGGCTATGTCCGTTTATGGGCGTTTCCAAGCGATTGGAGACGGCCGTAGGCATGGGCCTGGCCACCACTTTCGTGATGACGATCGGCTCCATGTTCTCGTGGATAGTCAACGAATTTGTCCTGGTGCCGCTCGATATCCTTTACCTGCGCACCATGGCGTTCATTCTGGTGCTGGCGGTGGTGGTGCAGTTTTCCGAGCTGGCGGTGCGTAAAACCAGCCCGGAGCTTTACCGTCTGCTGGGTATTTTCCTGCCGCTGATCACCACCAACTGCGCCGTGCTGGGGGTGGTACTGCTCAACGTCAATATGACGCACGGTTTTCTGCAATCAACCGTCTACGGCTTCGGCGCCGCGGCCGGATTCTCTTTGGTGATGGTGCTGTTTGCCGCCATCCGCGAACGGCTGACCGTTTCCGACGTTCCCGCCCCGTTCCGCGGCTCTTCCATTGCCCTGATTACCGCCGGGCTGATGTCTCTGGCCTTTATGGGCTTTACCGGCCTGGTGAAATTCTGATGACGGCTATCTGGATCGCCATTGCGGCACTCAGTTCGCTGGCGCTGTTTTTCGGCGTCGTCCTCGGCTACGCGTCGCGCCGCTTTCAGGTGGATGAAGATCCGGTGGTGGAGCAGGTTGAAGCCATGCTGCCGCAAAGCCAGTGCGGCCAGTGCGGCTACCCCGGCTGCCGGCCTTATGCCGAAGCGGTTTCCCTGAACGGCGAAAAAATCAATAAATGCGTGCCCGGCGGCGAAGCGATGATGCTGAAACTGGCCGAGAAGCTGAATATCGAACCCCAGCCGCTCGACGGCGACGGCACCGTGCTGAAACCGGAACGAAAAGTGGCCTGGATTGACGAAAGCAACTGTATCGGCTGCACCAAATGCATTCAGGCTTGCCCGGTGGACGCCATTGTCGGCAGTACCAAAGCGGTGCATACCGTGGTCAGCGATCTGTGCACCGGCTGCGATCTATGCGTCTCCCCTTGCCCTACAGACTGCATTGAACTGCGGCCCGTTACCCCGACACCCGAAAACTGGAAATGGGATCTCAATACTATTCCGGTACGCGTTATTCAAGTAGAACACCATGCTTAAGCTGTTTGCCTCCCTGAGAAAAGATCGGATCTGGGACTTCAACGGCGGAATTCATCCGCCGGAAATGAAAACGCAGTCCAGTCAGGTTCCGCTGCGCGCCATACCGCTGGCGGAGCAGTTTATTATTCCGCTCAAACAACATCTCGGGCCGGAAGGCGAGTTGTGCGTGCAGGTTGGCGACCGGGTGCTGCGCGGCCAGCCGCTCACCCTGGGAAAAGGCCGGACGCTGCCCGTCCATGCGCCGACGTCGGGCACGGTAAGCGCCATTCGTCAGCATATGACGGCGCATCCGTCCGCCCTGCCGGAGTTGAGCGTGATCCTCACCGCCGATGGCGAAGACCGCTGGTGTGAGCGCCGTTCCTTGAGCGATTACCGCCAGCACTCCGCGGCGGCCCTGCTCGCCCATCTGCATCAGGCCGGGATTGCCGGCTTGGGCGGCGCGGGGTTTCCCACCGCCGCCAAATTGCAGGGCGGCATGCGCGGCATCGAAACCCTGATTATCAACGCCGCCGAGTGTGAGCCCTACATCACCGCGGACGATCGTTTGATGCAGGAGCACGCGGACGAAATCGTTCAGGGCATCGATATTCTAGCCTATCTGCTACAGCCGCAGCGCATCCTGCTGGGCATCGAGGATAACAAGCCCGAGGCCGTTGCGGCGCTGCGTCAGGCGCTGCATTCGCGTGGCGATATCCTGTTGCGCGTTATCCCGACCAAATACCCTTCCGGCGGCGCCAAACAGCTCACCAAGATTCTGACGGGCAAGGAAGTTCCCTTCGGCAAACACTCCGCGACGATCGGCGTACTGATGCAGAACGTCGGCACCGTCTTTGCCATCAAGCGCGCCGTTATCGACGGCGAACCGCTTACCGAGCGGGTGGTGACGCTGACCGGCGAAGCATTGCGCCAGCCGGGAAACGTCTGGGCGCGGTTGGGCACCCCGATACGCCATTTGCTGAAACACGCCGGATTCCACGCCACTCATCGGCCGATGGTGGTGATGGGCGGTCCGCTGATGGGGTTTACGCTGCCCTCGCTGGATGTGCCGGTGGTTAAAATCAGCAACTGTATTCTTGCGCCGTCGGAGGCGGAAATCGAACCGGTGGCCAAAGAGCAGTCCTGTATCCGCTGCAGCAAATGCGCCGATGCCTGTCCGGCAGGATTATTGCCGCAGCAGCTGTACTGGTTCAGCCGCGGGCAGGAGCATGAAAAAGCGCGCGATCACCATCTGTTCGACTGTATCGAATGCGGCGCCTGCGCCTATGTTTGCCCCAGCAATATCCCGCTGGTGCAGTATTACCGTCAGGAAAAGGCGGAAATCCGCGCCAGCGACGAGGAAGCGCGGCGCGCGGCGCAGGCCAAGATTCGTTTTGAGGCCAAACAGGCGCGGCTTGAACGTGAAAAACTGGCGCGCGAACAGCGGCATAAGCAGGCCGCCGCCGGCGTGACCAACGGCGACAAGCAGGCCGTTCAGGCGGCGCTGGAAAGAATACGCAATAAGCAGTCGGCGGAACAAGCCCCCGCCCAATCGATTATTGAGATCGTGCCCGGCCAGCAGCCGGATAACAGCGCGGTGATTGCCGCCCGCGCCGCCCGCAAGGCACAGGCGCGAGCCAATCAGGCCGTCTCCTCAGAGGCCGCCGACCCGCGCAAAGACGCCGTCGCCGCGGCCATCGAACGGGTGAAAGCCCGCAAGGCCGCCCAGCAGGCGCAGGCCGACGGCGCCCCGCCGCCGGCTGCGGCGCCCGAAACAGCCGACGCAGCAGTTGAGCCGGTCGACCCGCGCAAAGCCGCCGTCGCCGCGGCCATCGAACGGGTGAAAGCCCGCAAGGCCGCCCAGCAGGCGCAGGCCAACGGCGCCCCGCCGCCGGCTGCGGCGCCCGAAACAGCCGACGCAACAACAGAGCCGGTCGACCCGCGTAAAGCCGCCGTCGCCGCGGCCATCGAGCGGGTGAAAGCCCGCAAGGCCGCCCAGCAGGCGCAGGCCAACGGCGCCCCGCCGCCGGCTGCGGCGCCCGAAACAGCCGACGCAACAACAGAGCCGGTCGACCCGCGTAAAGCCGCCGTCGCCGCGGCCATCGAACGGGTGAAAGCCCGCAAGGCCGCCCAAGCTTTATCGAAGTCTCAAGAGGAATAAATGGCTTTCAAGATCGCGAGTTCACCGTTTACGCATAATCAGCAGCGCACTCAGCGCATTATGCTGCTGGTGATCGTTGCCTGTATTCCCGGCATGCTGGCGCAGTATTATTTCTTTGGTTACGGCAATCTGATTCAGGTATTGCTGGCGGCGGCTACCGCCCTGATTACCGAATCAGTGACATTGTCACTCAGAAAGTTTAACGTTCGCACCGCGCTGGCCGACAATTCGGCGCTGTTGACCGCGATTCTGCTCGGCATCAGCCTGCCGCCGCTGGCGCCCTGGTGGATGGTGGTGATCGGGACCGCGTTCGCCATCGTCATCGCCAAGCAGCTATACGGCGGCCTGGGCCAGAATCCATTTAATCCGGCGATGATTGGCTATGTGGTACTGCTGATCTCCTTTCCGGTGCAGATGACCAGCTGGTTGCCCCCCGCGGCGCTGCAAAGCCTGCCCCTCAGCTTCCACGATACGCTGCTGACCATTTTTAGCGGGCATACGTCGGCGGGACATACGGTGTCACAGCTGATGCAAACGGTTGACGGCGTCAGCCAGGCGACCCCGCTGGATACCTTTAAAACCTCGTTGCGTTCGGGCCATTCACCCGAAGATATTCTTCAGCAGCCGCTATTTTCCACTACCCTGGCCGGGATGGGCTGGCAGTGGGTTAACCTCGGTTTTCTGCTTGGCGGGCTATTCCTGCTGCAACGGGGAACCATCCGCTGGCATATCCCGGTCAGCTTTCTGCTGACGCTGACGTTATGCGCCTCGCTGGGCTGGATACTGTCGCCGGAAAAATGCGCGCCGCCGCTGCTACACCTGCTTTCCGGCGCCACCATGCTGGGGGCGTTTTTTATCGCCACCGACCCGGTTACCGCCTCCACCACCAATCGAGGCCGGCTGATTTTCGGCGCGCTGATCGGCCTGCTGGTCTGGCTAATCAGAACCTACGGCGGTTATCCTGACGGTGTCGCCTTTGCGGTATTGCTGGCGAATATCACCGTGCCGCTGATTGATTATTACACCAAGCCGCGCGCTTACGGCCATCATCGCTAAGGAGTTATCATGTTCGCCACGATGCGCCGCCATGCGACCACGCTGGCCATTTTCGCCGCCGGCACCACCGCGCTTACCGCCGTGGTCAACAGCCTGACCGCGCCGACCATCGCGCAGCAGACGGCATTGCAGCAAAAGAGGCTGTTGGATCAAGTGGTTCCCGCCGAGTTATACGACAATGACATGCAGCGGGAATGTTACATCGTCACTGATTCGGCGCTTGGCGCCGCCTCAGACCAGCGGGTTTTCATTGCCCGCAAAGACGGCGCGCCCGTCGCGGCGGCGGTGGAAAGTATTGCCCCGGACGGCTACTCCGGCGCCATCTACTTACTGATCGGCGCCGATTTCAACGGCAACGTGCTGGGCGCCCGCGTTACCGAACATCACGAAACGCCGGGATTGGGAGATAAGATTGAGGTGCGCATTTCAGACTGGATTACGCGCTTTAGCGGCCAAAGCGTGCAAAATAGCGATGATGCCCGTTGGGCAGTGAAAAAAGAGGGCGGCGCGTTCGATCAGTTTACCGGCGCCACCATTACGCCGCGCGCCGTGATAAACAGCGTAAAACGCAGCGCGCTATACCTGAAAACGCTGCCGCCGCAGCTTAATTCCCTGCCCGCCTGTGGAGAGAATCAATGAGTGAAGCCAAACATCTTCTGATTCAGGGATTGTGGAAAAACAACTCGGCGCTGGTGCAGTTGCTCGGGCTGTGCCCCCTGCTGGCGGTCTCCTCGACCGCCACCAACGCCCTGGGGTTGGGACTGGCGACGACGCTGGTGCTGGTTCTCACCAACGTCGCCGTTTCCGCGCTGCGGCGCTGGGCGCCGGCTGAAATCCGGATCCCGATTTACGTGATGCTGATCGCCGCGGTGGTCAGTACGGTACAAATGCTGATCAACGCTTACGCCTACGGGCTGTACCAGTCGCTGGGCATCTTTATTCCGCTCATCGCCACCAACTGTATCGTTATCGGCCGCGCGGAGGCTTATGCCTCTAAAAATCCGGTGGGGCTTTCGGCGGTGGACGGGCTGGCTATGGGGCTGGGAGCCACCAGCGCCCTGTTTGTCTTAGGCGCCCTGCGCGAGGTTCTCGGCAACGGCACCTTATTCGACGGCGCCGATTTATTGCTGGGGGACTGGGCCAAAGCCTTGCGCATCGAGGTTATGCATCTGGAGTCGCCGTTCCTGCTCGCCATGCTGCCTCCCGGCGCCTTTATCGGACTGGGGCTGATGCTGGCGGCAAAATATCTGATTGATGAAAAAATGAAACAGCGCAAGGTTAAAACGGCGACAGAGGTAAAAGCCGCATCGACGGGAGTAGCCAGGGAAACGTTATGAATAAACTCAAACGGATTGAGATTTTAAGCCGGCTGCGCGCCAATAACCCCCACCCCACGACGGAGCTGAAATTCACCACGCCGTTTGAACTGCTGATTGCGGTTTTGCTTTCCGCGCAGGCGACCGACGTCAGCGTCAATAAGGCGACCGCCAGGCTCTACCCCGTGGCGAACACCCCGGAGGCCATGCTGGCGCTGGGCGTCGAGGGCGTAAAAGCCTATATCAAGACCATCGGCCTGTTTAACGGTAAAGCCGAAAATGTGATTAAAACCTGCCGCATCCTGATAGAACGGCACCACGGCCAGGTGCCGGAAGATCGCGCGGCGCTGGAAGCCTTGCCCGGCGTGGGCCGCAAAACCGCCAACGTGGTGCTCAATACCGCGTTCGGCTGGCCGACCATCGCCGTGGATACGCATATTTTCCGCGTCTGTAACCGCACCGGCTTCGCGCCGGGCAAAAACGTCGAACAGGTTGAAGAAAAGCTGCTTAAGGTGGTGCCGGCCGAATTCAAGGTTGATTGCCACCACTGGCTGATCCTGCACGGACGATACACCTGCATCGCTCGTAAGCCGCGCTGCGGCTCCTGCCTGATTGAAGACCTGTGCGAATACAAGGATAAGGTTTACGCCTGAGCGAATGCCCGCCTGAGCGGGCATCACGCTGCCATCGCGCCCGGCTGTCTTACTTCACCGGCAGCGCGATATCTTTAAACATCGCTTCGATTTCGTCATTGGAACGCAGCGCCACCGCGCTATCCACCACGTCGCGCGTCAGGTGCGGCGCGAACCGCTGAATAAAGTCATACATATAACTGCGCAGGAAGGTGCTGCGGCGGAAGCCGATTTTGGTGGTGCTGTAGCTGAAAATGCCGTTCGCGTTGAGGGTCACCAGATCCGTTTCTATCTGCGGATCCACCGCCATATTGGCGATCACCCCGACCCCCAGCCCCAGACGGACATAGGTTTTAATCACGTCGGCGTCCGTAGCGGTAAACACGATGCGCGGCGTCAGTCCGGCGCGGTTAAAGGCCGTATCCAGCTCCGAACGCCCGGTAAAGCCGAAAGTGTAGGTCACTATCGGATAAGCGGCCAGCTCTTCGATGGTGATATCGGTCTTCGAGGCCAGCGGATGGTCCGGTTTCACCACCACGGCGCGATTCCAGTGGTAACACGGCAGCATGATCAAATCATCATAGAGATGCAGCGCCTCGGTGGCGATGGCGAAATCCGCCGTTCCCTTGGACACGGCTTCCGCAATCTGCGTCGGCGACCCCTGATGCATATGCAGCGATACCCGTGGGTAACGCTCGATAAACCCTTTAATCACGCTGGGTAACGCATAGCGCGCCTGGGTATGGGTGGTGGCGACATACAGCGAGCCTTTATCCGGGTAGGTATGCTCCCCGGCGACGGCCTTGATGGCGTCAACTTTTGACAGGACTTCACGCGCAATACGAATGACTTCCTGTCCGGCCGGCGTCACCTGCGTCAGATGCTTGCCGCTGCGGGCAAAGATCTGAATTCCCAGCTCATCCTCTAACATTCTGACCTGTTTGCTGATGCCAGGTTGAGAGGTGTACAACCCTTCTGCGGTAGAAGAAACATTCAGGTTGTGATTAACAACTTCAACAATATAACGAAGCTGTTGCAGTTTCATAATTTATCCCATTATTAATTGAATTGTGCGCACGGCATCCAAAATTCTGACGATGTTCCCTTTTCTGAAATATGCTGTTGCACCATTGTCATCTGGTGCATATTCTCATCAATTAATGTCATTTAATCATAAAAATAGTTTTTATATAACCACCATCGGATGGTGTAGCGCAAGAAAGCGTCGGTTCAGGAAAATTATCACCGATGGCGCAAGAAGCCAACACGCCGCCACGCGCAAGAACAGAGGGTATCGCAGCGGATGATTATCCTCTCGGATAAATCGCGCTCTCCTTACCCAGATCAAAAAAGCCAGCCTAAAAAGGCTGGCTTGGTACGCAATAAGCGGCAAAGGCGTCGCTATTTCTTGCCTTCCACCCACTTGCCGTCAATATAGAACGCCGACCATCCGGTCGCTTTGCCCTCTTTTTCCGAGGAGACATATTGCTGTTTGGTCTTACGGCTAAAGCGCACCACCGTCTTGTTGCCGTCTTTATCGGCAACCGGCGCATCCGCCAGGTAACGCAGTTTCTCCGGCAGGCGATCTTTAAAGCGTTTCAGCTCTTCTACCAGCGGCGCGCGCGTCTCGCGGGATTTCGGGAACGTATTGGCCGCCAGAAAAACGCCGGCAGCGCCGTCACGCAACACGAAATAGGCATCTGACTTTTCACACGGCAGCTCCGGCAATGGAACCGGATCTTCTTTCGGCGGCGCCACTTCGCCGTTGCGCAGAATTTTGCGCGTGTTGCTGCAGGCGTCGTTGGTGCAGGCCATATATTTACCGAACCGACCCATTTTCATATGCATTTCCGCGCCGCATTTTTCGCACTCCACCACCGGGCCGTCATAGCCTTTGATGCGGAACTCGCCGGCTTCGATCTCATAGCCGTCGCACACCGGGTTGTTGCCGCAGACGTGCAGCTTGCGTTGATTATCAATCAGGTAGCTGTCCATCGCCGTGCCGCATTTCGCACAGCGCCGCCGCGCGCGCAGCGCATTGGTTTCGGCCTCATCCCCTTCCAGCACGTTGAGCACTTCCGCTTCCGGGATCAGGTTGATGGTGGTTTTACAACGCTCTTTCGGCGGCAGCGCGTAACCCGAACAGCCGAGGAACACCCCGGTGCTGGCGGTGCGGATACCCATTTTGCGTCCGCAGGTCGGGCAGTCGATACTGGTCAGAACCATCTGGTTGGGGCGCATACCGCCTTTTTCAGGATCCTGCTCCGCCGTTTCCAGTTGCTGGCTGAACTCGGCGAAAAACGCGTCCAGCACCGCCTTCCACTGCGCCTGATTATTCGCCACCTGATCCAGGCTGCTTTCCATGCGCGCGGTGAAATCGTAGCTCATCAGTTCACGGAAGTTTTCTTCCAGACGGTCGGTGACGATCTCGCCCATTTTTTCCGCATAGAAACGACGATTCTCCACCCGAACGTAGCCGCGATCCTGAATGGTGGAAATAATCGAGGCGTAGGTGGACGGCCGGCCGATGCCGCGTTTTTCCAGCTCCTTGACCAGCGACGCATCGCTGTAGCGGGCGGGCGGCTTGGTAAAATGTTGTCCCGGCAGCAGCTTCTGCAGCGCCAGTCGCTCGCCGACGGCGACGGTCGGCAACGTGCGGTCTTCGTCATTTTTGCGCAGCGCCGGCATCACTTTCGTCCAGCCGTCAAAACGCAGGGTGCGCCCTTTGGCGCGCAGTTGATAACCCGCCGCTTCAACAATCAGCGTGGTGGAATCGTATTGCGCCGGCGTCATCTGACAGGCCACAAACTGCCGCCAGATCAGTTGATACAGCTTCTGCGCATCCGCTTCCATATCCTTAAGATGCTCGGCAAGCACTTTCACATCGGAAGGTCGGATGGCTTCGTGCGCTTCCTGCGAGTTTTCTTTGCTGCTGTAGTGATTAGCGGCGTCCGGCAGATAGCGTTTACCGAATTCATCGCCGATATAGCCGCGCACCATATTCAGCGCATCCTGGCTCAGGTTGGTCGAGTCGGTACGCATATAGGTGATGTGTCCCGCTTCATACAGCCGTTGCGCCATCATCATGGTTTTTTTCACCCCGAAACCTAAACGGGTGCTCGCGGCCTGTTGCAGCGTGGAGGTAATAAACGGCGCCCCCGGCTTGCTGCTGGTGGGTTTGTCTTCCCGCTCCGCCACCGCATATTCAGCCTTTTCCAACAGGCTGACGGCGGCCTGGGTCTGGGTTTTATTGACCGGCTTGAACGGCTTGCCGTTATGATGCGTGACCTGCATCTGCAGTTGGGTGTCGCTGCCCGCCAGTAGCTCGGCATGCAGTTCCCAGTACTCTTCCGGCACAAAGGCCTTGATTTCACGCTCGCGATCGACCACCAGCCGCACCGCCACCGACTGCACCCGTCCGGCGGATAAGCCGCGGGCGATCTTTTTCCACAGCAGCGGCGAAACCATATAGCCCACCACCCGATCCATAAAACGGCGGGCCTGCTGCGCGTTGACGCGGTCGATATTCAGCTTGTCCGGATTCTCAAACGCCTGACGGATCGCATTCTTGGTGATTTCGTTAAACACCACGCGGCTGAAACGCTTATCGTCGCCGCCGATGATTTCCCGCAGGTGCCAGGCAATGGCTTCCCCTTCGCGGTCAAGGTCGGTCGCCAGATAGATATGACTGGCGTTTTCCGCCAGCGTTTTCAGTTCGGAAACCACTTTTTCCTTACCGGGCAGAATTTCGTAATCGGCTTTCCATCCGTGATAGGGATCGACGCCCATACGGTTCACCAGCGCGGATTTCTCATCCTTTTTGACGGTTTTTTTGGTTTTGTCTTTGGTTGAGTCCGCGCTCTTTTTACTGGCTGAGCCACTGGTCGGCAGATCGCGCACATGACCGACGCTGGATTTAACCACGTAGTCATTGCCTAAATACTTATTGATCGTTTTGGCTTTTGCCGGGGACTCAACTATAACGAGAGCTTTACCCATATGTACTATTACCTGCTGGATTCTTCTGAAAATCAGATATCTTTTGGGGGCACCCGCCGCAGTGACAAGGGCGGATACTCGATTAATTATCGGTTACGGCGCCGTTCGCTTATCCGTTACAGGTGAGCGTTTCCACCCAAATAATCTTCCGTAACCCGCATGTTCGGTCTGAATAGTAACGCCTTTATTGCAACAACGGATAAACACGGACTGCTTTGACGTAAAGAATTTATTCCACTGACCGCGCAAAATCCCACACTCTACCTGATAAATGTCGTCACGCAACTTAATTAGCATGGAAAAGCGGTTTTAGCCACCCGACGGTGAACTCAGTATCGGCAGGCAAGTGACTAAAACTTAGTGCATTTGTGATAAAATCCGCCGCAGAAGCATCAATCTGGATAGCGTTGGAGCCGTTATGGGCGTCCCCTTTTCCATAATCTGGACGCAGGCCCGATATACGCGCTATCGCGTTAAAAGCGACCTGGGAGTAGGTAACAAATGTCCGAAGAAATGCAGTTTAGCGTAGAAAAATCACCTATCGACCGCCAAACCCTGCTGGCGGAAGCCAATGCCATTATCAAGAGTCACGATGACTATCTGCACGGCATGGCGGTCGATGATGTCGAGCAGAAAAACGGCGTGCTGGTTTTCCGCGGCGAATTTTTTCTCGATGAAAACGGCTTGCCGACGTTAAAAACCACCGCCGTGTTCAATATGTTCAAGCATCTGGCGCATGTACTGTCGGAAAAATACTATCTGGTCGATTAAATGACGGCGCCCGCGATAACCCGCGGGCGCCGGACGGTAGCGTTATGCGGCCGTCTTGATTACAGCAGCGGATTATTCCCTCGCTGCCACCAGCGCAGCATCAGCCGTTCAAGGGTGTCGCCGGTGCTGCCGGTCAGCCGATCCAGCAGGCGCTTACGCCGCGTGTAGCGCACGCCGAGCACTTCGTGATTGGCCATTTCGGCGATCAGCAGATCGTCGCTGGTGCCGATCGCGTCGACCAGACCCAGATCTTTGGCCTGGGAACCAAACCAGTGCTCGCCCGTCGCCACCGCGTCAATATCCAGCGAGGGACGCATCTGATGAACAAACTGCTTGAACAGGCCGTGGGTAACATTCAAGTCTTCGCGGAATTTCTCCCGTCCCTGCTCGGTATTTTCACCGAACAGCGTCAAGGTGCGTTTAAACTCCCCGGCAGTGTGCAGTTCAACGTCGATATCCTTGTTTTTCAGCAAACGGTTGAAGTTGGGGATCTGGGCGACCACGCCGATTGACCCGACCACGGCGAAGGGCGCGGCGACAATACGGTCGGCGACGCAGGCCATCATATACCCGCCGCTGGCCGCCACTTTATCCACCGCCACCGTCAGGCGGATGCCGCCCTGACGCAGTCGCTGCAGCTGCGACGCGGCCAGACCGTAGCCATGAACCACCCCGCCCGGACTTTCGAGGCGCAGCAACACCTCGTCCTGCGGCTTGGCCACCGCCAGCACCGCCGAGACCTCCTCACGCAGCGAACTCACTTCGCCGGCGTCCATGCTGCCGTTGAAATCCAGCACGTACAGGCAGGGTTTGGCGCTTTTTCCCTCGCCGCGCCTGGCGCGCTGTTTTTCCTGTTTGGCCCTGGCTTTTTCTTTCTTCTTTTCTTGTTTGGACAACAGTTTGCGCTCAGCGTCGCCCAGGTACGCCATGCGCATCTCCCGCTGCATATCGCGGTACTGTTCGCCCAGATTAACCACCTGCAATTCGCCTTTGCGCTGACGCTTACGCTGTGTCGCACCGACGGCTAAAATCACCAGCGCCGCAATAAATACGACGATGGTGAGCACTTTAGCCAGGAATAAACCATACAGAGAAAGTAATTCCACAAATACCGCCCTCATTGACTGAGTATTAATATCATATTGATTATGCAGGCCAACCTGGTGGCCGGCATCATTCGCCAAACCTTTAAGCTAGCGTAAGACACGCAATATGGCGATGTTATTCACCCCATTGCGCCGCTTTCCGCTGCTTTTTAATACACCTGCGGCAAGAAATGGCGCCAGTCTCATTGAAAATGCCGGCTATTTGAGGCATAAAACCCGTCAACTCATCCTATTTATCGGATGCCTTTTCAGCCAGACGCCGTGGCTGCGCGTTAACGATTCGCTTTGCCAAAGGTATCCGCTCCGTCTGTAAGAGGAATTACCCGTGTACTACACGCCTCAAAATGACCTGCTGCAACAGAAAATCATCCTGGTCACCGGCGCCGGCGACGGCATCGGTCGTGAAGCCGCGCTTACCTACGCCCGCTTCGGCGCCCGCCTTATTCTGCTGGGCCGCACCGAAAGCAAACTTCAGGCGGTTAAGCAACAGATTCAGCAAGAAAACGGCGCACAGGCGCACATTATCGTCTGCGATATGTTAACGACCCATTCGGCGCAGTTCTTTCAGCTTGCCGATGAGTTGGCCCAGGTGGCGCCGCGCCTGGACGGCGTGCTGCACAACGCCGGGCTGCTGGGCGAGATCGCCCCGATGGCGCGGCAATCGGCGGACGTCTGGCACGATGTGATGCAGGTGAACGTCAACGCCGCCTTTATGCTGACCCAGGCGCTGCTGCCGCTGTTGCTGAAATCCCCCAGCGCGTCGCTGGTATTTACCAGTTCCAGCGTGGGCCGCCAGGGGCGCGCCGACTGGGGCGCCTATGCGGTATCGAAATTCGCCACCGAGGGCATGATGCAGGTATTGGCGGACGAGTACCGCCAGCAGAATCTGCGGGTGAACTGCATCAATCCCGGCGGGACGCGCACCGCGATGCGCGCATCGGCCTTTCCCGATGAAGACCCGGAGAAACTGAAGACCCCTGCGGATATCATGCCGTTGTACCTCTATCTGATGGGAGAGGACAGCCGCCGTAAAACAGGCATGAGTTTTGATGCCCAACCGGGCAGAAAATCGGGTCCGGCCGAATAGTCAGGAGAAAACGCAGCATGAGTGATGAACGTCACCAACAACGTCAGCAACGTATAAAAGAAAAGGTCGATGCCCGGATTGCCGCCGCGAACGAAATACGCGGCATCCTGATAATTTTCACCGGCAACGGCAAAGGAAAAACCACCGCGGCATTCGGTACGGTAACCCGCGCCGTGGGCCATGATTTACGGGCCGGAGTTATCCAGTTCATCAAAGGCGAGTGGCCGAACGGCGAGAAAAATCTGCTGCAACAGCACGGGGTGGAATTTCAGGTTATGGCCACCGGCTTTACCTGGGAAACGCAGAATCGCCACACCGATACCGACGCCGCGCACAAGGTTTGGCAGCACGGCAAACGCATGCTGGCCGATCCGCAGTTGGATCTGGTGGTGCTGGATGAACTGACCTATATGATCAGCTACGGCTACCTGGAACTGGAAGAGGTGGTGAGCGCCTTGCGCGATCGACCCGCCAGCCAGACGGTCATTATCACCGGGCGGGGATGTCATCGTGATTTGCTGGAGATGGCGGACACCGTCACCGAGATGCGGCCGGTAAAACACGCCTTTGAGGCCGGCATCAAGGCGCAGCAGGGTATTGATTGGTGACGGACCAGGCGGTTGCAGGCGAACCGTCGCCCTGTTCCCCTCCCGGCCTTACCCTTGCCCTGTCTCTTATACACAAATCCAAGGAACCTCTAGAGGCCATGTGTATTCTAGTCTTGGGGTCATTCTTTGTTCTTTGTTCTTTGCTTTTCGTCGGCGTAAGAAATCACGCTGAGGTGGACGACCCCGCGAATGCGCCGCAGGGAAGCGGCGCAAGCCAGTGCCGCGTCGGGAACGCGTCACTGGCGGTTCGGGAAAGGGGGCGACCGCCGAAGGCATCGCGTCAGCGACGTGATTTCAGCCACAAGCCCGGGTCCGGAGGGTGGTGGCGCTTGAACCACCCTGCGTCGGGCGCGTGCTGCGACATAGCAGAGAAATGACGGCCTTCTAGCGCACGAAATAGCGCTGAACTCACATATACCGTTAACAGTATATGTGACTAAGAGACAGCCCTTGCCAGGGGAGTGTTGGGGTGGGGTCATAACGGCAGCGTTTCGAATTTCTTAAGATTGACCGCTACGCTTCGGCTTGGGCGAAGCTCGCCGCGTCGGCGCCACCTGGCTGTGGCGTTTTACCGCCCGACGGATCTGATTGGCTTTCACCCGCCGGCGCTCGCGCTCGACCGGCAGCTTGGTCTCCGTTTCCGGCGGCAGCTGCACCAGCGCGCGCAGATAGTTCACCTTCTCCAGCGCCATCTCCGACCAGCCGCCGCGCGGCAGGCCTTTCGGCAACTGGATATCGCCATAGCGGACGCGGATCAGGCGGCTGACCTGCACGCCGACCGCTTCCCACAGGCGGCGCACCTCGCGGTTGCGCCCCTCCGTCAGCGTGACGTTATACCATTGATTCAGCCCTTCGCCGCCCTGATAGCGGATGGTGCGGAATGAGGCCGGGCCGTCTTCCAACTGCACGCCCTTACTCAGTTGTTTAATCTTCTCATCATTGATTTCACCGAACACCCGCACGGCATATTCGCGTTCCACTTCATGGCTGGGGTGCATGAGGCGATTCGCCAGCTCGCCGTCGGTGGTAAACAGCAGCAGCCCTGAGGTGTTTACGTCCAGACGGCCCACGGCCACCCAGCGCGAACCCTGTATCTTGGGCAAACGGTCAAACACCGTCGGGCGCCCGTCGGGATCGCTGCGCGTACACAGCTCGCCTTCCGGCTTATAGTAGATAAGCACGCGGCAAACGGTCTCTTCGGTTTCCTTCACGGAAACCACGTGGCCGTCAATGCGGATTTTAGTGGCTTTGGTCACTTCGACGCGGTCGCCCAGCGTGGCGATTTTCCCATCGATGCTGACGCGACCGGCCTGAATGATACCTTCTATTTCACGGCGCGAACCATGGCCGGCGCGCGCCAATACTTTCTGTAACTTTTCGCTCATCGAGCAACCTCTGAGTGCCGCCTTCACAGGCGTCATATTATCCTTCAAGAACAACAAGTTATGTCAGAAACCCAATCTAACCCATTGATATAAAAATATTTACCGACAAACGGCATGGCAAGCAAATATGTCACGCACAATATCGCGCGGGCGAACATACTACACGAATTTTAGAATAAATGATTCATCTCGTTTAATTAGAGGTTCGCGGGAAATATCGCCGGTACGGCTCAGTACACGTCCCGCAGATAGCGTTTATCCTGAACCATCTTTGCGATATAGGCCGCCGCGTCCTCGGCGCTCATCGCGCCGTGCCGCTGCGCCACCTGCCTGAGCGCGGCGTCGACGTCCCTGGCCATACGGCCGGCGTCGCCGCAGACGTAGAAGTGCGCCCCCTCCTGCAACCAGCGCCACAGTTCGGCGCCCTGTTCAAGCAGGCGATGCTGCACATAGATCTTTTCGGCCTGATCGCGCGAGAAGGCGGTATCCAGTCGATGCAGATAGCCGTCGCGCCGCATCGCCGCCAGTTCTTCACGATAGTAGAAATCGGTCGCCGCGCGCTGTTCGCCGAATACCAGCCAATTTGCGCCCTTCGCGCCCGTGGCCCGGCGCTCCTGTAAAAAGGCGCGGAAAGGGGCGATGCCGGTGCCGGGACCCACCATAATCATGGGCGTATTCGGGTTGTTCGGCGGCCTGAAATGGGCCGACCTGTGGACGAAAATCGGCACCGCGACGGAACCCGCGCGATCGGCGAGAAAGGTCGAACAGACGCCGCCCCGTCGCTTGCCGTCGCGGCCATACCGCACGGTCGAAACCGTCAGGTGAACCTGATCCGGCGTAGCTTTCGGGCTCGACGAGATCGAGTACAGGCGCGGCTGGAGGCGCTTGAGCACCGCCAGCCATTCATCGGCCTGAGTTTGAATCGGATATTCCTGGAGCAGATCGATAATCTGTCGTCCCCACAGCCACCGTTTCAGATCGTCCTTGCGTTCCTCCTGCAACAATTCGGCAAGCGCTGTATGCCCCGATCGCTCGGAGACGAACTGCAACACCTCCGGCGTGATGCGCGCAATCTCGCAATGTTGCGACAGCGCCTCAACCAGCGTCATGTCGCCGCGCTCCCTGAGCGTGACCGGCGTCGAGGGCGCAAGCCTGAGGCGCGCCAGCATATCATTCACCAGATCGGGGCAATTGGTCGGCCAGACGCCGAGCGCATCGCCCGCTTCATAGCTAAAATCCTGATCGGTCAGGTCGAAGGCGAATTGTCTGGTCTCTTTCTGCCCGCCCGGCGCATTGAGCCGCCGATTGAGCACCAAACGCGTACGCAGCGGCGCGCTGCGGCTAAATCCTGGTGACGGTGTAACCAAAGGAAATGTAATTTTTTCCGCGCCCTCGCCTGCCGCTATCGCCGCCGGGACGGCGGCCATCCCGGCGCGCACCGGCGTCGAGACGCCCGCCAGCGCCGCGACCACCTGTTCCAGCCAGGCATCGGCGGCCTCCTGATAGTCGGCGTCGCAGTCAATCCGCGCCGACAGCCGCCGGGCGCCCAGCGCCGCCAGTCGCGCATCAAGCCTGCGGCCGAAACCGCAAAACCGGTCATAGTTCGCATCGCCCAGCGCCAGCACCGAGAACGCCAGCACATCCAGTCTGGGCGCGGTATCCGCCTGTAGCGCCGACCAAAAGGCGGCGCCGTTGTCCGGGGGATCGCCGTCGCCGAACGTGCTGACGACAAACAGCACGCGCGCCGCCGAGTGCAGCGCCGCCACGTTGCAACCGTCCATGTCCGCAAGCGCGACGCAATGCCCCTGCGCCGTCAACCGCTCGGCGCACCGCGCGGCGAAACCTTCGGCATTGCCGGTCGATGACGCCCACAACACCAGAATAGAGGACGCTGCCGCCGTAAGGGCCGCGGCCGGCGACGATAGCGCGGGCGCCTCGCGGCCCGGCGGGCGCAATGACGCTGGTTGTGCGACGCGCGTCAGGGCCACGGCGCAGAACTTGAATTCCGGCTGCTGGGAGATCGGGTCAATCGCATCGCTGGTGACGGCGTTAATGGCCAGATTCTCGCCAAAAACATCGTTCCAGTGGAATGGCGCAAAGCAGTTGCCGGGACGCACCCGATCGGTCACCGCCGCCGGCAGCACCGCGCGCCCGCGCCGCGAACGCACTTCCACCCAATCCTTATCGCGGATGCCGAGCGCGGCGGCGTCTTCAGGGTGTAGTTCGATAAAAGGCCGCGGATTGAGCTTATTAAGAACCGGGATCTTGCCGGTCTTGGTCATCGTGTGCCACTGGTGCTGCAAGCGGCCGGTATTCAGCACCAGAGGGAACGCGTCGTCCGGCATCTCGGCCGGTTGCCTATCCGACCGGGGGAGAAAAACGCCTTTACCGCTTTGGGTGGCGAATACGATGCGCGGCCGCGCGCCGTCCGGCGTTTCTTTCAGCGACTGGCTCACGCCGTCATTAAGATAGCGAATGGGATGGCGATCGCCGTCATCGTCGGGCGGACAGGGCCACTGCACTGGCGTCCGGCGCAAACGCGCGTAGCTTGCGCCGCGGATGTCGTAGCCGGTGTTCGGGTTCCAGGCGCGCTTGATTTCTTCAAATACCGCCGCTGAGGAGTCGTAGCTGAATGCCTGTTCATACCCCATCTCGCAGGCTACGGCGGCGATGATTCGCCAGTCCGCCATCGCCTCGCCGGGCGGGTCGACGGCCTGGCGCATCAGCGTCAGATTGCGCTCGGAGTTGATCATCACGCCTTCGGCCTCGGCCCACAGCGCGCCGGGCAGCAGAATATCGGCGTAACGGTTGGTCTCGGTATCGAGAAACGCATCCTGGGCGATGACCAGCTCGGCGGCCCTCAGCCCCTCGATCGCGTTCTGACGATTAGGCAGCGTGGCGACCGGATTGGTGCAGATAATCCAGCACGCCTTGATCTCGCCCGCTTTCATCGCCTCGAACATCGCCACCGTGCCGCCGCCCAGTTCGGTGCGTAGCGTCCCGGCTTTTACGCCCCACAAGGCTTCGATAAAAGCGCGATCGTCATCCGCCAGCACCGAGCGCTGGCCCGGCAGCCCCATGCCCATATAGCCCATCTCGCGTCCGCCCATGGCGTTGGGCTGCCCGGTAAGAGAAAACGGCCCGCTGCCGGGGCGGCAAATCGCGCCGGTCGCCAGATGCAGATTGCAAATCGCATTGGTGCTCCAGGTGCCGTGCGTGCTTTGATTGAGCCCCATGGTCCAACAGCTCATCCATTCGGACGCGGCGCCAATCCACGCCGCCGCCTGGCGGATATCGTCCTCCGCCAGTCCCGTTATCCGCGCCACCCTCTCCGGCGGGTAGTCGGCAAGAAACGCCGGCATCGCCTCCCATCCCTCAGTAAATTCGGCGATAAAATCCCGATCGAGATGACCGTTTTGCACAATCAGGTGCAGCAGACCGTTGAGCAGGGCCAGATCGGTGCCCGGCTTGATCGGTAAGAACAGATCCGCCTTCTCCGCCGTGGCGTTGCGGCGCGGATCGACCACAATCAGCTTCGCCCCCGCTTTGACCCGGTCCATCATGCGCAGGAACAGTATCGGGTGGCAGTCCGCCATATTGGCGCCGATGACGAAAAACAGATCGGCGCGGTCGAAATCCTGATAGGAGCCGGGCGGCCCATCCGAACCGAGCGAAAGTTTGTAGCCGCTGCCGGCGCTGGCCATGCACAGGCGCGAGTTCGACTCGATATTGTTGGTGCCGATAAAGCCTTTGGCAAGCTTGCCGGCCAGATACTGGGCTTCCAGCGACATCTGACCGGAGACGTAGAGCGCGACCGCATCGGGGCCGTGGGTATCGATGATGGCGCGCAGCCGGCTCGCGCTCTCCCTGATGGCCTGTTTTACCTCGACCCGCGCCGGTTCGCGCAGACGCTCCGCCCGCAGGTAGGCGTGTTCCAGCCGCCCCGCTGCGGTGATAGCCTGAGCGCAGCTATTGCCTTTGGTACACAGCCGGCCGAAGTTGGCGGGATGCGTCTTGTCGCCCGTGACCTTAATCACGCGATTGTCCTGTATCTGCATCACCACGCCGCAGCCGACGCCGCAGTAGGGGCAAACGCTCTTTACCTGAGTGGTGGGTTTGGCATCCATCACATACTCCCCGCAGGACTGATGCCGTGGCCTCATCCGCGCATAAAAAAGGTTAAGCGAGCAAGCGTTCCGTTCATCAGGCTTGCGCAATGGTCTCAGATGTCGGCAGGGGCAACGGCCGGCGATTGACCCAGACCTGCCCCGCCACCACTTTTACCGGCCAGGCGCGTACGCGCAGCGCGGCGTTATCCGGGCAGACGCCGTCGCGCAGTCTGAAACGCTTCTTGTATAACGGCGAGATCACCACCGGTTCGCCGCCGACGTCGCCCAGCAGGCCGCGGGACAGGACGTTCGCCGCGCTGCCCGGCTCGTGGTTTTCCAGCGCGTAAACCTGTTGCTCGCCGGCGGGAAGATGGAACAGCGCGATCTGCTGCCGGCCGAGGCGCGCCGCCATGCCGACATTGGCGGGAATATCCTGCAACGCGCCGATGCGGACCCACTCCGTTTCCAGCTCCGCCGGTTGCGGGCTGCGCGCCGTCGGCGGCTTTTCATGCTGCTGCGCCGGCCGGATCTGGCCGCGCGTCGGCACCATCACCACCGCTTCGTCCGGGCTATCGCTGTTGAGAAAGGCGCGGAACAGCGCCAGACGATCCGGGCTTGCCAGCGTGGTTTTCCATTCGCACTGGTAGGTATCCGCCACGCGCTGCATCTCCTTATCCAGTTCCTCAACGATATGCAGGCTGTCTTCAAGAACCACCTGTCGCAGGTAGTCGATACCGCCTTCCAGATTATCCAGCCAGCTGCTGGTGCGCTGGAGACGATCGGCGGTGCGGATATAGAACATCAGCACGCGATCGATGGTGCGGATCAGGGTTTCGCTATCCAGATCGCCGACCAACAAATCGGCGTGACGCGGCTTCATACCGCCATTGCCGCACACATACAGATTCCAGCCCTTATCGGTGGCGATGACGCCGATATCTTTGCCCTGCGCTTCCGCGCATTCGCGGGTACAGCCGGATACCGCCATTTTGATTTTATGCGGCGAGCGCAAACCTTTGTAACGGTGCTCCAGCGTAATCGCCAAGGCGGTGGAATCCTGCACGCCGTAGCGGCACCAGGTCGAACCGACGCAGGACTTCACCGTGCGCAGCGATTTGCCGTAGGCGTGACCGGTTTCAAACCCGGCGTCGATCAGTTCGCGCCAGATAGCCGGCAATTGTTCCAGCCGCGCGCCGAACAGATCCACGCGCTGACCGCCGGTAATCTTGGTATACAGGTTGTAGCGCTGCGCCACCTGGCCGATGGCGATCAGTCCCGCCGGCGCGATCTCGCCGGCCGGTACGCGCGGCACCACCGAATAGGTGCCATCCTTCTGGATATTGGCGAAAAAGCGATCGTTGGTATCCTGCAACGGCAAATGCCGCGGTTGCAGCAGGTAGTCATTCCAGCAGGACGCCAGCATGGAGGCCGCCAGCGGTTTGCACACTTCGCAGCCCAATCCGCGCCCGTAACCTGCGATCAACTCGTCGAATGAACGAATGTGATGCACGCGGATCAGGTGGTACAGCTCCTGACGCGACCAGGGGAAGTGCTCGCAAATATCTTTTTTCACTTCCACGCCCAACTGCGTCAATTCATATTCCATCACCTGCTTAAGCAGGGGAACGCAGCCGCCGCAGCCGGTGCCCGCCCTGGTACAGGACTTTAGCGCCCCCAGTTCGTTACAGCCGCCGGCCACCGCCGCCGCGATGTCGCCTTTACTGACGTTATGGCAGGAGCAGATCGGCGCGCCGGCGGGCAGCGCCGCCACGCCCAGCCCTTTCGGCGCATCGCCGGAACGGGCCGGCAGAATGAGGCTCTCAGGATGAGCCGGCAACGGCATGTCGTTGAGCATCATTTGCAGCAGCGTGCTGTAGTCGGCGCTGTCGCCGATCAGCACCGCGCCCAGCAGGCGTTTGCCGTCGGCGGACACCACGATTTTTTTATAAACTTCATGCGGACCGTCCGTCCACTGATAGCTCTGGCTGCCGGCGGCGCGGTCGTGCGCGTCGCCGATGGACGCCACTTCCACCCCCAGCAGTTTCAGTTTGGTGCTCATGTCCGCGCCGGTGAACGGCGTATCGCGCTGCGCCAGCGTATCCGCCACGCTGCGCGCCATCTGGTAGCCGGGCGCCACCAGACCGAAGATTTGCCCGTTCCACAGCGCGCATTCGCCGATGGCGAAAATGGCGTCATCCGACGTCCGGCAGCGGTCGTCAATCACGATGCCGCCGCGCGGCCCTTTCGCCAGGCCGCAGCCGTCCGCCAGATTATCCCGTGGGCGAATTCCCGCGGAAAAAAGCACCAGATCGGCCTCCAGCGCGCCGCCGTCGGCAAAACAGAGCCGGTGCCGCGCCTGCTCGCCGTCGATGATTTCCCGCGTCTCCTTGCCGGTGTGAACCCGTACCCCCAGCGCCTCGACCTTTCGGCGCAGCATCGCCGCGCCGCCCTCATCCAGCTGTACCGCCATCAGCCGCGGCGCGAATTCGACGACGTGCGTTTCCAGTCCCAGCTGGCGCAGGGCGTTGGCCGCTTCCAGCCCGAGTAAGCCGCCGCCGATCACCACGCCGGTTTTGGATTTTTTCGCCTGCTCGGCAATGGCGTCCAAATCGTCCAACGTGCGGTAAACCAGACAGCCCGGACGCGTATTGCCCGCAATCGGCGGGACGAACGCATAGGAGCCGGTCGCGATGACCAACTGGTCATAGGTGGTTTCGCCGCCCTGCGCATCAAGAACGCGCTTATGCCGGCGATCGATGGCGGTAACCTGACTGGCGCGGCGCAGTTCGATGCCGCTGGCGGCAAAAAATCCCGCGTTGACCAGCGACAGCGATTCCGCCGTCCGGCCGGAAAAATATTCGGAAAGATGGACGCGATCGTAAGCTTCCCGGCGCTCTTCGCCAAAGACCACGATGCGATAACGCTGGTGCAGATCGCGCTCCACCAGTTGCTCAAGAAAATAATGACCGACCATGCCATGGCCGATAACCACCAAAACTGGCTTGCTCATTAAATCAATCCCTACAGCCGCTGGCTGTGAATCAAAATCAGGGGGAAGAAAAGCCGCAAAGCTGCGGCGCGGACGGGCGTTCGTCGTCCCGTCGCCTATCCCCGGCGGATGCGCCTTCGTCATATTGATTTGCCTTTTCCCGTCAGGCGGCTTGCGACTGTTTTTCATATAAGAAATGCAGCACCCGCTGCCGGTACTGGTGATAGCGGGGATCATCCGCCAGCGCGACGCGCGAGCGCGGGCGTTCCAGCTCCACCGTCACGATCTCCCCCACCGTCGCCGCCGGGCCGTTGGTCATCATCAGCACCCGATCCGACAGCAAGACCGCTTCATCCACATCGTGGGTGATCAGCACGATGGTGGTGTGCAGCCGCTGCTGAATGTCCATCACCGCATCCTGCAAATGGGCGCGGGTCAGCGCATCCAACGCGCCGAACGGCTCGTCCATCAGCAGCACTTTGGGCTTTATCGCCAGCGCGCGGGCGATCCCTACCCGCTGTTTCATCCCGCCGGAGATCTCATTCGGACGTTTGTTCGCCGCGTGCGCCATATTCACCAGCGCCAGATTGTGGGTGATCCACTCATGCATCTCGGTTTTGCTCATCCGTCCGCGAAACACCTGGCGCACGGCCAGCGCCACGTTTTCATAAGCCGTCAGCCACGGCAGCAACGAATGGTTCTGAAACACCACGCCGCGCTCCGGGCCGGGGCCGTCGATTTCCCGGTTGTCGCACAGCAGGCCGCCGCCGCTCGGCAGGGTCAGACCGGCGATCAAATTGAGCAAGGTGGATTTGCCGCAGCCGGAGTGGCCGATCAGACTGACGGTTTCCCCGGCGTAAATATCGAAGCTCACCTGGTCCAGCGCCAGAAACTCGCCGCTGGCGGTATGGAAACGCTGGCTGACCTGCTGTACCTGAATAATCGGATTCGCGCGCATCGTCGGCTCCTTAGCGGTTGTCATAGTTGAAACGTTTGGCGATCAACATCAGCCCCTGCTCCAGCAGCAGGCCGATCACCCCAATCACCACGATGGCGATAATGATGTTTTCCACATTCAGGTTGTTCCATTCATTCCAGATCCAGAAACCGATCCCGATGCCGCCGGTCAGCATTTCCGCCGCCACAATCACCAGCCAGGCGATGCCGATGGATAACCGCACGCCCGTCAGGATGTTCGGCAATACCGCCGGCAGCAGAATCTTGCGCATCACGGTGAACTCGGACAGCTTAAGCACGCGCGCCACGTTCAGGTAATCCTGCGGAATCTGTCTTACCCCCTCGGCGGTGTTGAGGATCATCGGCCAGATGGAGCAGATAAAAATGGTCCAGCTGGAGGCCGGTTCGGCGCGCTGAAACAACAGCAGGCCGATAGGCAACCAGGCCAGCGGACTGACCGGTCGCAGCAGGGAAATAATCGGATTAAGCATGTCGGCCACAAAGCTGAAGCGGCCTATCAGGAAGCCGGCGGGAATGCCCACCAGCGCCGCCAGCCCAAAACCGATGCCCACGCGCTGCAACGAGGCCATCACGTTCCAGCCGATGCCCTGATCGTTCGGTCCGGCGATATAGAACGGATCGGCGAAAATCTCCAACGCCGCCAGCCAGGTGGCCCACGGCGTCGGAAAGTTTTCGCTGTGCAGTGCCGCTGCCTGCCAGATACAGAGCAACAGTCCCACGCCCAACAGTGCGGGGAAAATACGCTGAGCCGCTTGGCGTAGTAAAGGACGATAGCGGCGCGGCGCCGGCGCGGCGGAAGGCGTGGTTTTTTCCGCCGCCGGTCTGGCCGGCAGCGGCGTAATCTCCGCGTCCCGTACGGCGCCGGGGGAGTTATCCGGCGCGATGGGAATAACCTGAGCCTGGTTTTTCATCATTGTCTCACCTATTTCTTCACGCTAAAACCGTTGGCATAGCCCGCCGGATCGCTGCCGTCCCAGCGCACGCCGTCGATCAGCACGCTGCTGCGCATCTCGCCGTCCGGCAGCGGGACATTGCCTACCGCGGCGGCGGCCTGCTTATAGATATCAATCCGATTGACCTTTCTGGCGACGGCCAGATAATCCGGATCGTCCGTCAGCAGGCCCCAGCGCTTATGCTGGGTCAGAAACCACATGCCATCGGACAGATAGGGATAGTTCACCGACCCGTCGTGGTAGAAACGCATCGCATGTTCGTCCTGCCAGCTTTTTCCCAGACCGTTTTCATACTGGCCCAGCATCCGGCCGACGATGGTTGCCTCTTTGGTATTGATGTAGGCGCGCCCCGCCACCACGCCGGCGGTTTCACGCCGATTGTCGTCGGAGGCATCAATCCAGCGCGACGCTTCCAGAATGGCGGCCGTCAGCGCGCGGGCGCTGTTCGGATTGGCATCGACCCAGTCGGCGCGCGTGCCGAGCACTTTTTCCGGATGATCGGGCCAGATATCCTGCGACGTGGCGACGGTAAACCCGAGCTTGTCGCTGATGGCGCGCTGGTTCCAGGGTTCGCCGACGCAATAGCCGACCATATTGCCGATCTTCATATTCATCACCATCTGCGGCGGCGGCACCACCACCGTGCGGACATCGTTCAGCGGATGAATGCCCGCGGAGGCCAGCCAGTAATAGAGCCACATGGCGTGGGTGCCGGTGGGGAACGTCTGGGCGAAGGTGTAGGTGCCCGCCGGACTGGCGGCGATATATTTTTGCAGCGCGCTCAGATCGGTGACGCCGCTTTCGCGTAGCTGATTGGCCAGCGTGATGCCCTGTCCGTTCTGGTTGAGCGTCATAAGCGCCGCCATGTCGCTCTGCGCACCGGATAATCCCATTTGCAGGCCGTATAGCTGGCCGTACAGGATATGCGCGGCATCCAGTTCGCCGGATACCAGCTTATCGCGCACCGCCGCCCAACTGGCTTCCTTGCTGGGGATAATGCGAATGCCGTATTTCTTGTCGAAGCCTTTTATCGCGGCCATCACCACCGATGCGCAGTCCGTCAGGGGAATGAAGCCCACGCGGATTTCCTTTTTCTCCGGCGCGTCGGAGCCGGCGGCCCAGGCGCTGTTCATCAACCCCGGCAGCATAAAACCGCCGCACAACGCCGCACCGCCCAGTAAAAACTGACGACGGGAAACCGTCATGCCCTTCGTTTTGGAATCATTCATTCACGACACCTTTCAGCCGATCGCCGTTTCCGGCGGTCAAAAAACAAAACGGCGTCCATAAGCCCATGCAAAAGATGCACGCTTATGGACGCCGTTATCCGATTAACCTGCAACAAACCGCCGTTGGCTTATCACCGGTTAATGATGTTGATGAGTTACTGTCAGTTTTAAAGCAAAGCCTGTGCCAGAAGTTATATTTCTGGGCGTGATGGTGAAGAATGGGCTGGTTGTAACCCCACCCCGGCCCTCCCTTCGCCTGTCGCTTAGTCACATTTACTGTTAACGATATATGTAAGCTCAGTGTTATTTCGTGCGCGAAAAGATAAGGTATTTTTATGCCACGTCGAAGCACGCGCCCGACTCAGGGCGCTCAAGCGCCGCAGCCCTGAGAACCCTGGCTTCCGGCTGAAATTATGCCGCTTCGCGGTGCCTTCGGAATGGGAGGTCTCCTGTCGAACCTCCATTGACGCGCTCCCGGCGCGGCACTGGCTTTCGCCGCGTCCATGCGGCTCATTCGGGAGACCTCCCATTCCTCAGCATAATTTTTTACGCCGACCAAAAGCAAAAAACAAAGATCCAAGACCAGAATACACATGGCCGCTAAAGATTCTTTGGATTTGTATATAAGAGACAGCCCTTCGCAGGGGCGAGATTAGCGCTTCGCCCTGGCAAAGTGCCGGGAGGGCTGAAGACAAAACACAGCGAGGATACATCGCCCTTTGCACCGCCGCCGGGCAAATCACGCACCCTTTGTGTGCATATGGCGCCTACGGCGTATCCTGGAAAACGTCGGCCACCGCCAGCATCGCCGTGGCGATTTCAATCAATTTTTTATTTTGATTCATCGCCATCTTGCGCAGGGTTTTGTACGCCTCTTCCTCGCTTAAACCGCGATGCTGCATCAGCAGACTTTTTGCCCGGTCGATATGTTTTCTTTCGTTCAGCGTATCGCGCAACGCCGCCAGTTCGTGATCCAACGCCTGTAAACGCCGCGACTGCCGTTGTACCAAAGAGAGCAGCGAACGCCCGAGCTGAGGGCGGACGCCATCGCTGTTCAGCCAGCCGTGCGACGCGCTTTGCCCGTCCGACGCCGCCCTCGCCATATCATGGCCGGCAATAAATACCGAATATCCCGGATCGTCGTTTTCCGTCGGCGACATCAGGCTTTCTATGTCCGCCAGTTGCTCGCTATTCGCCTGCTCGGCGGCGGCGATGCGATCGCGGCAAAGCTGCATCAGCGTCTGCTCCAGACGGTCTTCCAGCCGTTTCATTTCATCAATACGCTGCGTGGCGATGGCAAACCAGCGCAGGCTGCCCTCGTCTTCCCCCTTTTCCATGCCGCCGCGGGTGCAGGCGATACGGCGCAGACGTTCAAACTCGCTATCCGTCGTCATCCGTAACCAGCGCTGCCGGTTTTGATCATCGGCGAAATCCGCAAAGGTGGCGAAGCACCGCTCCTGCCGTTCGATCAGATCCAGCAACTTTTGCCGCGTATCCTCATTGAAGACGCCGGAGGCAAAGGCGGCCGCGCCGATCGCCCGCTCCTGGCCGGCGAATTCCTTACCCTGCATAAAGCTGAACATGGCGATCAGCGCCCGCGAAATCACCGGCTCCGCCGCCGTATCGGAGACCTCGAACACCAGCGAGAGCAGGTTGCGGATAATGTCGTTAAAAAAGGTCATGGCCTGCGGCAGCGGCAATATTCGCTGGCGAATGTCCTGACGCAGTGACGGCAGCAGGCTCAGCGCATAGACCACGCTGGCGGCCCGGCTGAACAAACGGCTGGCCTGCGGCAAATCGGCCGTCATGCCTTCCAGGCGATCCAGATGCGCCATCAGCGGTTCCTGGGCCCGCGCCACTTCCTGTTCCCTGAGCCTTAACTCGTCGGCAAACAGCCGGCCGTCAGAGCAGAGGAACAGGTTGGATGTGCCGCGCTCGCGTTGCAGCATATGCACCAGTTGACTGATCTTTCCCACCAATTCGCCGCTTTGCAGCAAATAGCGCAGGCTATTCAACTCGCACTGACGCGAGGCAAGCAAGAAACGGATCGTTGTTGAAGGGTCTGCCGCCATCGTTCTCACTCCCGAAATATCACTGGCGGAAAGATGCAATTAACACGCCAGCGACAAAGATGGTCCGATACGTTTAAATATTTACAGGAAAGGGGTGATATCCCCGGTGCCTTCACGGACAATCTGCGGGGAGGAGTCGGTTAAATCGATAACCGTCGTGGGCTGCTGGCCGAGAAAGCCGCCGTGAATCACCAGATCGACCAGTTTTCCCAACCTTTCCTGAATTTCTTCCGGGTCGGATTCGGCAAAATCATTGCCCGGCAGCATCAAGGTGGTCGACATCAGCGGTTCGTTCAGCGCGGCCAATAACGAGAGCGCGATGGGATTGGAGGGAACGCGCAGGCCGATGGTTTTCCGTTTTTCGTTCATCAGGCGGCGCGGCACTTCTTTCGTGGCCTTGAGGATAAAGGTGTAGTTGCCCGGCGTATTATTTTTGATCAACCGGAACGCCGCATTATCGACGTAGGCATAGGTGGACAGCTCGGACAGATCGCGGCACACCAGCGTAAAATTGTGGTTGCTGTCCAGATCGCGGATACGACAGATACGCTCCATCGCATTTTTGTCGCCCAACATGCATCCCAGCGCGTAGCCGGAATCGGTGGGATAGACAATCACCCCGCCCTTATGCAGAAAATCCACCGCTTGTTTGATAAGCCTGGGCTGTGGATTCTGCGGATGAATATAGAAAAACTGACTCATGACACGACCTCTTGCATCTGCAATACGGGAGAAAACACCGCCTCTCCCGCCTAATCGGCAACGCCATTATTTTATGCCGGCAGGCGTTACCGTGATATTCAGTAAATTATTGCGCCAACGCCCTGTGATGCCACACCGGCTCCACGTCGGCGGGCAGCCACAGCTTGCGCCCCAGTTCAATCCAGGCGCACGGCTGATGAAAATCCGACCCCTGCGACCCCAATAAGCCAAACTCTCTGGCGTAGCGGGCAAGCTGCGTGCGTTCATCCGGCGCCTGCTGGCATTGCGCCACCTCCATGGCGACGCCGCCGTGATCCGCAAACGCGGTCAACAGACGTTTCAGCCATTTGGCGGTCAAATCATAACGTCCGGGATGCGCCAATACCGCCACGCCGCCAGATTGATGAATAGCATCAATCGCTTGCTTTATTGTACACCACTGCGGCGGGACGTATCCGGTTTTCCCTTTTGCCAGATATTTTTTAAACACCTGATTGATATTCGGCGCTGCGCCTTGTTCCACCAGAAAGCGGGCGAAATGACCGCGGGTGATCTGCCCGCCGGTCGCCAGGCGGCTGGCGCCGGCCAGCGCATCGGGAATGCGCGCTTTTTCAAGCCGGATGGCGATTTGCTCCGCTCGCGCCAGCCGGGATTGCGCCTGTTGCCGTAAAAGCGAACAGAGGGCCGGGTGTCCAATATCCATGCCCAGCCCCACTATATGAATTTCATGGTTTTCCCACTGGGTGGAAATCTCCACGCCGGGAATCAGCCGTAACGGCAGCGACTGGTCATCAATCGCCCGTTGAGCGGCGGCCAGTCCGTCGGTGGTATCGTGATCGGTGATGGCCAGAATGCCGACCCGCATCGCCGCCGCACGGGTCACCAGTTCGCCGGGGGTCAGCAACCCATCCGAGGCGGTGGTGTGGCTATGCAGATCGTAAAGCGCGAAAGACGATGGCGTTTGAAGTTCTTGTGGCACAAATAGTGTCCCGTTGCTGGCTGAGTTCATGGCTTGAGCGCGCTATGATGCCACCAACGCCGCCGAAATAGTAACGAAGTTCCAGTCCATCCGGGTTAACGCACGCCCAGCATGCGTTTTGCGCGCACCGATAAAATAATGTTATTCCTGTTGTTGACTTTCAAACCGCGAACTAGTTTACTAGTACGCAGTTCAGCATACCGATAGCGAGATGATGATAATGGCGATGCAAAACACGATGAAACTTGGCTGGTGGCGCTCTTCCCTTTGGCGGGTGGAGTAATCACGCATAGCTATTGTCATTACATGCAGATTTCCCCAGGCCCGCTTACCCAGCGGGCTTTTTTATGGGCAAAAAAACAATACAGGTAACAATAATGCATATAACACCACCAAAACTGGCGCTGCTGCGTACCGAGGCCGTCTACCGCAACGACCCCAGCGCGATATTTCACCAGCTTTGCGGCGCCAGACCCGCCACGCTGCTGCTGGAGTCGGCCGAAATCGACAGTAAACAAAATCTGAAAAGTCTGTTGATTATCGACAGCGCGCTGCGCGTTACCGCTCTCGGTCAGCAGGTTTCCATTCAGGCGCTGACGGCCAACGGCGCGAATTTGCTGCCGCTGCTGGATAAGGCCCTCCCGCCGGAGGTGATGGTGGAATCCCGCCCCAATGGCCGCGAATTGACCTTTCCGCCGGTCGATAACCAGCAGGACGAAGACTCCCGTTTGCGCTCGTTATCCGTATTTGACGCCCTGCGCAGCATCCTGACGCTGGTTGAATGCCCGGCGGATGAACGCGAAGCGATGTTTTTGGGCGGCCTGTTTGCCTACGATCTGGTCGCCGGTTTTGAAGCCTTACCCGCGCTGAGCCAGCAGCAACGCTGCCCGGATTTCTGCTTTTACCTGGCGGAAACGCTGCTGATACTCGATCATCAGCGGCAGGCCACGGTTCTTCAGGCCAGCCTCTTTACGCCGGACGGCGCGGAGCGGCAGCGGCTGCAACAGCGCCTGACGCAGCTGCGACAGCAGTTGGAACAACCGGCGCCGGCGCTGCCGCATCAGTCCATCGACAGCATGGCGCTCGACTGTAACCAGAGCGATGAGGCATTCGGCGAGGTCGTCAGTCAGATGCAGCAGGCCATTCGCCTCGGCGAGATCTTTCAGGTCGTCCCGTCGCGCCGCTTTTCCCTGCCTTGCCCCTCGCCGCTGGCGGCCTACCAAACCCTGAAGGACAATAATCCCAGCCCTTATATGTTTTTTATGCAGGATCAGGACTTCACGCTGTTTGGCGCCTCGCCGGAAAGCTCGCTGAAATACGACGCCGACAGCCGTCAGATTCAAATCTATCCCATCGCCGGCACCCGCCCGCGCGGACGCCGCGCCGACGGCACGCTGGATCGCGATCTCGACAGCCGTATCGAGCTGGAAATGCGCACCGACCATAAAGAGATGTCCGAGCATCTGATGCTGGTCGATCTGGCGCGCAACGATCTGGCGCGCATCTGTAAGCCCGGCAGCCGCTATGTGGCCGATTTAACCCAGGTCGACCGTTACTCTTTCGTGATGCATCTGGTCTCCCGCGTGGTGGGTACCCTGCGGGAAGATTTGGACGTACTGCACGCTTATTGCGCCTGCATGAATATGGGAACGCTGAGCGGCGCGCCGAAAGTGCGCGCCATGCAGCTGATTGCCGACAGTGAAAAAACGCGGCGCGGCAGCTATGGCGGCGCGGTGGGCTACTTCACCGCCCACGGCGATCTGGATACCTGCATCGTCATCCGCTCCGCCTACGTTGAAGACGGCATCGCCACGGTTCAGGCCGGCGCCGGCGTAGTGCTGGATTCCGATCCGCAGGCGGAAGCCGATGAAACAAGAAATAAAGCGCGGGCCGTTCTGCGGGCCATCGCCAGTGCGCATAACGCGAAGGAGCTGTTCTAATGGCTGATATCCTACTGCTCGATAATATCGACTCATTCACCTACAATCTGGTGGATCAACTGCGCGCCAGCGGGCATCAGGTGGTGGTTTACCGTAACCATCTGCCGGGCGGCGCCATTATTCAGCGTTTAAAGAACATGGAAAGACCGGTGCTGATGCTCTCTCCCGGTCCGGGAACCCCGGCCGCGGCCGGCTGTATGCCGGAGCTGCTGCGCAGCCTGCGCGGTCAACTGCCGATTATCGGCATCTGCCTGGGACATCAGGCGATTGTGGAAGCCTATGGCGGCCATGTGGGCCAGGCGGGTGAAATTCTGCATGGCAAAGCGTCCATCATCGATCATGACGGGCAGGCGATGTTCGCCGGGCTGCCCCATCCGTTGCCGGTGGCGCGCTATCACTCGCTGGTGGGCAGCAAGATCCCGGCGGCGCTGACCGTTAACGCCCATTTTAATGACATGGTGATGGCGGTTCGCCACGATGCCGACCGCGTTTGCGGCTTCCAGTTTCATCCCGAATCCATTTTAACCACCCACGGCGCGCGTCTGCTCGAACAGACGCTGGACTGGGCATTGGCATAGTAAAGGACTAAATCATGCAAAATATTCTTGAGAAATTATATCAGGCTGAAATCCTCGACCGGCAGGAGAGCCAGGCGCTGTTCGGCGCCGTCGTGCGCGGCGAGTTGGAAAACAGCCAGTTGGCGGCGGCGCTGATCGCCATGAAAGTTCGCGGCGAACGCCCGGAAGAAATTGCCGGCGCGGCAACGGCCCTGCTGGAGGATGCCCAGCCGTTCCGCCGTCCCGACTACCCGTTTGCCGATATCGTCGGCACCGGCGGCGACGGCACCAACAGCATCAATATTTCCACCGCCAGCGCCTTTGTGGCGGCCGGTTGCGGACTAAAAATCGCCAAGCACGGCAACCGCGGCGTTTCCAGCCGCTCGGGATCGTCCGACCTGCTGGCCGCGTTCGGCATCCGGCTTGATCTGCCCGCGGAACAGGCCCGTCAGGCATTGGATGACCTGGGCGTCTGTTTTTTATTCGCCCCGCAGTATCATCCCGGCTTTCGTCATGCGGTGCCGGTGCGCCAGCAGCTGAAAACCCGTACGCTGTTTAACGTGCTGGGGCCGTTGGTTAACCCGGCGCGTCCCCCGCTGGCGCTGATTGGCGTTTATAGCCCCGAACTGGTGCTCCCTATCGCCGAAACCCTGAAGGTGCTGGGCTATCGGCGCGCGGCGGTGGTGCACGGCGGCGGGATGGACGAGGTCGCCATTCATGCGCCGACGCAAATCGCCGAGCTGCGCGACGGCGATATTGCAACCTACCAACTGACGCACCAGGACTTCGGTCTGGACAGCTACCCGCTCTCCGCGTTACAGGGCGGTTCGCCGGAAGAAAACCGTGATATTCTGGCCGCCCTGCTGCAAGGTAAGGGAGAACCGGCGCACAACGCCGCCGTGGCCGCCAACGTGGCGGTGCTGCTGAAGCTGTTCGGGCAGGAAGATTTGCGTCACAACGCGCAGCAGGCGTTAGCGGTAATTCATAGCGGACAGGCCTACCAACGCGTCACCGCGCTGGCCGCCAGAGGATAAAGCAGTTATGCAGGAAACCATTCTGAACCAAATAGTACGTGATAAAACCATATGGGTCGCGGCACGCCAGCAGCAACAGCCGCTGTCTACTTTTCGCCACCAGGTGACGCCCAGCCAGCGGGATTTTTATCAGGCCCTGCGGCAGAACAGGCCGGCGTTTATTCTGGAGTGTAAAAAAGCCTCCCCTTCAAAAGGATTGATTCGCGACGATTTCGATCCGGTGAAAATCGCCGAGACCTATAAAGACTACGCCTCGGCCATTTCGGTACTGACAGACGAAAAATATTTTCAGGGCGACTTCGCTTTTCTGCCGCAGGTCAGCGCGGCGGTTCATCAGCCGGTGCTGTGTAAAGACTTTATCATTTCGGAGTATCAGATCTATCTGGCGCGCTATTACCAGGCCGACGCCATTCTGCTGATGCTATCCGTTTTGGACGATAGTCAATATCGCCAGCTGTCCGCCGTCGCCCATAGCCTGAAGCTGGGGGTCCTGACCGAGGCCAGCAACGAGGAAGAGCTGCAGCGCGCGATCCAACTGGAGGCGCGCGTGGTGGGCATCAATAACCGCGACCTGCGCGATCTCTCCATCGATCTCGACCGTACCCGCCGGCTGGCGCCGCGCCTGCCGGAGGGCGTTACCGTTATCTGCGAGTCGGGGATTCACCGTCATGCGCAGATCCGCGAACTGAGCCGCTTTGCCGACGGTTTTCTCATCGGCAGTTCATTGATGTCCGAACCGGACCTGACGCTGGCGGTGCGCCGCGTTATCCTGGGGGAAAACAAAGTCTGCGGCCTGACCCGCGCCGCAGACGCCCAGGCGGCCTATCAGGCCGGCGCCGTCTACGGCGGTCTGATTTTCGTCGACGCCTCGCCGCGCCGCGTCACGCTTGAGCAGGCCGCCGGCGTTATCGACGGCGCGCCGCTGCGCTATGTCGGCGTGTTCCGCAATGCGCCGGTCGAACGTATCGTCGATACGGCCAAACAGTTGCGTCTGGCGGCGGTGCAGTTGCACGGCGACGAAGATGCGCTCACCGTGACTGAATTACGCCAACGGCTGCCCGCCGACTGCCAAATCTGGAAGGCGCTGAGCATCGCCGGCGATATGCCGCAAAGGGATCTGCCGCATATCGATCGCTATGTGCTGGATAACGCCCAGGGCGGCAGCGGCCGAACCTTTGACTGGTCGCTGCTCCAGGGCCAGAATCTGGACAACGTGCTATTGGCCGGCGGTTTGAATGCGGACAACTGCGGGCAGGCCGCCCAACTGGGGTGCGCCGGACTGGACTTCAACTCCGGGGTGGAAAGTCAGCCCGGCCAAAAAGATCCGCAGCGAATCGCGGCTGTTTTTCAGGCGTTACGGACGCTATAACCCCCTTGTTCCGTAAGCGCACTACGCCATTTAAAATCGATAGAAGACAGGAATATTATGACTTTACTTAATCCGTACTTTGGCGAATTCGGCGGGCAGTATGTGCCGCAGATCCTTGTCCCGGCCCTGCGCCAACTGGAAGAAGCCTTTGTCGGCGCGCAGCAGGATCCCGGGTTTCAGGCCGAATTTACCGATCTGCTGAAAAACTATGCCGGACGCCCCACCGCGCTGACCCTGTGTAAAAACCTGACCAAGGGCACGCGCACCAAGCTGTACCTGAAGCGTGAAGACTTGCTGCACGGCGGCGCGCACAAAACCAACCAGGTGCTGGGACAGGCGCTGCTGGCCCAGCGGATGGGGAAAAGCGAGATTATCGCCGAAACCGGCGCCGGCCAACACGGCGTCGCCACCGCGCTGGCCTGCGCCCTGCTGGGATTGAAATGCCGCATCTATATGGGCGCCAAGGACGTTGAACGCCAGTCCCCCAACGTATTCCGTATGCGCCTGATGGGCGCCGAAGTCATCCCGGTTCACAGCGGCTCCGCCACCCTGAAAGACGCCTGCAACGAAGCGCTGCGCGACTGGTCCGGCAGCTATGAGAAGGCGCATTACCTGCTGGGCACGGCGGCGGGTCCGCATCCCTTCCCCACCATCGTGCGCGAGTTTCAGCGCATGATCGGCGAAGAAATAAAAACCCAGATGCTGGAAAGAGAAGGCCGACTGCCCGATGCGCTACTGGCGTGCGTGGGCGGCGGCTCCAACTCCATCGGTATGTTCGCCGACTTTATCGATGACAGCGCCGTCCGCCTGATCGGCGTCGAACCCGCCGGGCTGGGGATTGAAACCGGGCAACACGGCGCGCCGCTCAAGCACGGACGCGTCGGCATCTACTTCGGCATGAAGTCGCCGATGATGCAGACCGCGGACGGGCAGATCGAAGAATCCTATTCGATTTCAGCCGGCCTGGACTTCCCGTCCGTCGGCCCTCAGCACGCCTATCTGAACAGCATCGGCCGGGCCGACTATGTGTCTATTACCGATGACGAAGCGCTGGAGGCGTTTAAGGAACTCTCCCGCCATGAAGGCATTATCCCGGCGCTGGAGTCCTCCCACGCGCTGGCCTATGCGCTGAAAATGATCAAGCAGGAACCGCAGAAAGAGCAGATTCTGGTGGTCAACCTGTCCGGCCGCGGCGATAAAGACATATTTACCGTTCACGATATTCTGAAAGCTCGGGGAGAAATTTAATGGAGCGCTATCAACACCTGTTCAAACGTCTGGCCGACAATAAAGAAGGCGCATTCGTCCCCTTTGTCACGCTGGGCGACCCGTCGCCCGAGCAGTCGCTGAAAATCATTGATACCCTGATCGCCGCCGGCGCCGACGCGCTGGAGCTGGGTATCCCCTTTTCCGATCCGCTGGCAGATGGACCGACGATTCAGGATGCCACGCTGCGCGCATTCGCCGCCGGCGTCACCCCCGGCCACTGCTTTGAAATGCTTGCCGCCATCCGCCAGAAATACCCTGATATTCCCGTCGGCCTGCTGATGTATGCCAATCTGGTGTTCAGCAACGGCATTGACGAGTTTTATCAGCGTTGCGCCCGGGTCGGCGTTGACTCGGTGCTGGTCGCCGACGTTCCGGTTGAAGAGTCCGCCCCGTTCCGCGCCGCCGCCCAGCGCCACGGCATCGCGCCGATTTTTATCTGTCCGCCCAATGCGGATGACGACCTGCTGCGCGAAATTGCCTCCTACGGCCGCGGCTATACCTATTTATTGTCGCGTGCGGGGGTAACCGGCGCGGAAAAACGGGCGCAGCTGCCGCTTCATCATCTGATTGCCAAACTGCATGAATACCATGCGGCGCCGCCGTTGCAAGGATTCGGTATTTCAGAGCCCTCACAGGTACGGGAATCACTGGCCGCCGGCGCCGCCGGGGCGATCTCGGGTTCGGCGATCGTCAAGATTATCGAAAAAAATCAGCATCAGCCCGACGAAATGCTGGCGCAGCTCCACGCCTTCGTCAGCACAATGAAAGCGGCAACGCGTTCATAAGCATCCCGCCTTTCTTTTCGCGCCATAGCGGTTTTCATCTTCTCCGCTATGGCGCGTCAATTATTAAAAATAAAAAACTTGCAAATCCTATATTATTTCCAATAATTGTTAATTGTAAATATTAATTTCAATTTAAAATAATTTAATAACAATGGCGAATATTTTTTATTGAACCGCCGCTTATTTATCAATGCATAAAATAAAAAAATAAAACAGGATAAAAATCACAAAAAGTAAATTGCTTTTTAATTTTCTTGCTTTGCCGATCTTGTTCACATTACTTAAAAAAATAATAAATAGAATTGAACTGCTGAACAAAAGTGGCAGCTTATAATTAATAATTCTCTTTGACGCGGGAAAATAAAATGAAAATAAAAGTATTGGCGATGGTGATAACCTCTTTAATCAGCGTAAACTCTATGGCTGTGACGATTGATTATCGCCATGAAATGAAGGATACGAAAAATGCAAACCACCAGGATCGTTTACTGATATCCAACCGCTTTGCCAATGGTTTTGGTTTGTCTCTGGAAGGCAAATGGAAACAGCACGGCAATGACAGCACGCCCAATAAACCCTATAACGAAACGGTCAGCAACGGCACCGAGGTAACCGCCAGCTATCTGTATAAATTCGATAAGGTATTCGGCCTGGAAGGCGGCTTCAACATGGTGACGGACTCCGATACCAACAACTACCGCCCTTATATCAAAGGCACGGCCAATATCACTGATTCGCTGTACTACGGTCTGCGCTATCGTCCGTTCTACAAACGTTACAGCAATAACATCGGCGGCACGGCCCCTACCGATATGAAAGGCTATACCATCACCAGTACGCTGGGGTATAAACTGCCGGCCAACTTCACCATTGAATATGAGTTCGAATATAACAAGAATACCAAGGCCGGCGCGTTCGGTTATATTGCCGACCAGGAAAACGACAACATGACTCACGATCTGAAACTGTCGTATAAATGGGACAAAAACTGGACGCCTTATGTCCAACTGGCCAACGTTGAAGGAAGTAAAAACACCGACGAACGTCAGACTCGTTACCGTGCAGGCGTCCAGTACAACTTCTAATTATTCGTGAATTTGAACAATTAGCTTTATCATCAGAATAAAACTTTTCTCATTGATTGGTTATTTTCTGTCTGCAAAAACGGCGGAGTAAAATCCGCCGTTTTTTATTAAAACCAAGACAAAAGAATGGCAACGCCGCCAAGCGGCATTGCCATTTTATTAAAATCAGAAACGGTAGCCCACGCCAAACATAAACACCCAGGGATCCAAACGGGTGCTGACGCTTTGCTGTTCTCCTCCGGCTTTAAACTTCACCTCGGTGTCAATATCCATCCACCACAGCGAGGCGTTAATCAGCCAGTTTTTATCCAGGTTGTAATCCAGACCGGCCTGCGCCGCCAACCCCCAGGAATTTTTCAGACTCAGATCGCTTACCCCGGCCTCTTTTCCCCGCTGGTTGAATTTTTCATCATAAAACATGGTGTAATTTATGCCCACGCCGAGGTAAGGCCGCAGTTTGTCGGTCTTGTCGCCAAAATAATACTGCGCCACCAGCGACGGCGGCAGATGGCTGACTTCGGCAATGGTTCCGCCAAGACTGCTCAACCCCACGCGATGGGTAAACGGCGTCGCCGCCAATAGCTCCACGCCAATGTTGTCAGTCACCAGATAGCTGAACGTCAGACCCAACTGGGTATTATTGTCAACCTTGAACGAACCCAGGCTACCCAGCACATTGTCAGACCCTTCCACCGGGCGCACGGTTGCCGTGCCGCCACGAACAATGATGTCCCCCGCCTGATGAGCCTGAGCGAAGGCTGGCATAAGCGCTGCCGTCAGTAATACAAAAGACGCCTTTTTCATTATCCACTCCCTTTGTATGGTTTAATTTCGAGCGAAATATACCTTTATGGCACCATTCTTGTTTTAAGCCAGATCACATCTTTAAATACTTTTTCGCAAATTTCATTCCTTATCAAATTCACGCAACTCGTTAAAAACATATGAATTGATCTACATCAAAATAGCCAGAGAGGCATAAAATACGTTCAGGGGAAAAATGCCCTGCAAAGGGAGAATTTAAGCGGTAAATTTTTATCCGGACTACTATGATTCAATACCGGTTCAGGGCGGTGGGTAATCAATGAGTGATAACGTCTGCATGCACTGCGGCGCCTGTTGCGCCTATTTCAGAGTCTCTTTTTACTGGGCCGAGGCCGATGACGGCGGCGGCGTAGTGCCAGCTCTATTTACCGAACCGCTTTCGCCTTTTTTACGCTGTATGCAGGGTTCAAACAGCAAAAATCCCCGCTGCCGCGCGTTGCAGGGAGATATCGGCGAAAACGTAAGCTGTTCGATTTATGCCGACCGCCCCTCCCCGTGCCGTGAATTTATGCCGTCCGACGCAAACGGGCGGGTAAACGACGCCTGCGACCGCGCCCGGGCCCACTACGGGCTGGCGCCGCTGGCCGTCAAGACGGAAACGCCGCGGGCCGAAAGATAAGAAATGCGCGCGGCGCAGTATAGACGGGGTGCCACAGTCTGGCGTAACAGGTTACAATTGCAGGCTAAGTACCATTGGCCATCTTTTTTCAAGGAGCTTGCATGCCTATCACGGCTAACACTTTGTACCGTGACACAATGAATTTTACGCGTAATCAGTTCATCACCATTTTAATGATGTCACTGCTGACGGCGTTCATTACTGTCATCCTGAATCAGGCTTTCGCTCCCGGAAGTGAAGAATTGCAAACGCTGAACAACGCGGGCGGCGATCTCTCTTCCTCCGTCGAACTGGGCTTAATGGATTTGATACAGCAGATGACGCCGGAACAGCAAACCGTGCTGCTTAAAATGTCTGCCGCAGGCACCTTTTCCGCCTTGATCGGCAACGCTATTCTTACCGGCGGCATAATTATGCTGATTCAGACGGTGTCCGCCGGAAACCGCACCAGCGCGCTGCGGGCGATCGGCGCTTCGGCACCCGTTTTACCGCGTCTGTTTCTGCTGATCCTGCTCTGCACCCTGGTGATTCAACTCGGCATGCTGTTTCTGGTCATTCCGGGCGTGCTGTTGGCTATCGCCTTAAGCCTGTCCCCTGTGATTGCCGTCACCGAGAAACGCGGCGTAGTCAGTTCCATTAAAACCAGCGTAAAACTGGCTTACGCCAATTTGCGCGTCACGGCGCCGGCGGTGATCCTGTGGTTATTGACCAAAATCGCCATTCTGCTGCTGGTGACCAAGATCACGGTATTTTCCCCCACCGTGATGGCCGTGCTGTTGAACGGCCTGAGCAACCTGATATCCGCTATCCTGCTGGTTTATCTGTTTCGCCTGTATATGCTGCTGCGCGCGTGACGTATGGCGTGCCGCATACCCTGTGCGGCGCGCTTCTTCTGTTTATCCCGAAACCTGCCGTCAGTCGCGCCCAAGCGTAATTTTCTGCAAATTATTGTGATATCAAAGGAACAGTGCAGCACAATAAAGGATAATAGGATCAGTTATCAGATAACCGTGGGGTTATCGCCAATAAATATTAAGTGACGGATTGATATAATGAAGCAACTTCTTGATTTTCTTCCGCTGGTGGTTTTTTTTGTCTTTTACAAACTGTATGACATCTACGTGGCGTCAGGCGCTTTGATCGCCGCCACCGCGCTGGCGCTGATCGTTACCTGGGTGATTTACCGCAAAATAGAGAAGATGACGCTGGTGACCTTTGCCATGGTCGCCATTTTCGGTACGCTGACGTTGGTCTTCCATAACGATCAGTTTATCAAATGGAAAGTGACGATTATTTATACCCTGTTTGCGCTGGCGCTGCTGTTCAGCCAGTTCGTGATGAAGAAAACGCTGATCCAGCGCATGTTGGGTAAAGAGTTAACCTTGCCGCAGACCGTATGGGGAAAACTTAACTTCTCCTGGGCCATGTTCTTTCTGGTATGTGGATTGGTAAACATCTATATTGCCTTCTGGATGCCGCAAAGCGTTTGGGTTAACTTCAAGGTCTTTGGTTTGACAGGCGTTACCCTGCTGTTTACGTTGATCTGCGGCGTTTATATTTATCGGCATTTACCCGGGGATGGGGAAAAGTCGGAAGAAAATGGCGGCGAGCGCTAATGGATCACACGCCGGATAAAAACGGGCATGGCGTTATAACTCAACCTAACTGATTGATATCATAATGAGCAAAAAAGACGTGTTACCTCATGGCGAACTGGTACTTCGCACACTGGCAATGCCCGCAGACACCAACGCGAACGGGGATATTTTCGGCGGTTGGATCATGTCGCAGATGGATATGGGCGGCGCTATTTTGGCAAAAGAGATTGCGGAAGGTCGGGTGGTGACCGTCCGGGTGGACGGGATGTCGTTTCTGAAACCGGTGGCCGTGGGCGACGTGGTGTGCTGCTACGCACGCTGTGTGAGCACCGGGCGCAGCTCCATCAACGTCAATGTTGAAGTGTGGGTAAAAAAAGTGTCATCCGATCCGATCGGCCAGCGCTATCGTGCCACCGAGGCGTTGTTTACCTATGTCGCCGTTGATGAAGACGGCCGCTCGTGTGAATTGCCCATGGGCAAGAGTCATTTTACCCCAGGGGAAGCCTGACGAACTTTCGTGTTCGGACTCCACCCCAAACCCTCCCCTTCGCAGGGGAGGGATAAGGCTCCGCCTACTCCATCGCCGCCCCGCCGTCGATCCTGAAAACGATAGTTACCATCAGATCCTTGCCGGGTTTATTGGCTTCATAGCGCCATTTGCGCATCGCCTGTTTGATATCGCGCTCAAACATATTGCGCGGCTCCGCGGAAACCACCCGTACGTTCTCTACCCGGCCGGAACCATCTACGTCAAACTGCATTCTCACCCGGCCTTCAACCCGCAGTGAAAACGCCCGCGCCGGATACTGCGGCTGAGCGCGGCTGAGCGGCCGCGGTCCCGTTGACTGTGAACTCGCCACCGGCGCAGGCGCCTGTCTGACCGGCGCATTCTTCACATTTTGCGTTGGCTCTGTGCTGGTAAAAGGCGCCGGCGGCTGTTTTTCGACCGGCTTCTCGCGTTTGACCGGCTTCGGCTGCTCAACCTTCTTCACCGGTTTCGGCTTGGGTTTAGGCTGAGGCTTCGGTTCGGGAAGCGGTACGGGAACCGGCTCCGGAATCGGCTCTGGTTCCGGAACCGGTTCAGGCTCGGGAATCGGTTCCGGGGTCGGCTCCGGCTGTTTTACCGGTTCCGGCTCGGCGGGCGCGGGCTGGGCCGCAGGCGCCGCTTCAAACGCGGCCGGATTGACCATAACCACGCTGATCGGCTTGGATTCCGGGGGCAGTTCGACCGCGTTATTGAACGACGCGTACAGCAGACCGGCGATCAGCGAACCGTGAACACCAACGGAAAGTATAAATGGCCATGAATAACGGCGGGTCAGGAGAAACGTGTTTTGCGGCATAGTATTTCTTTATCCTCTGATACCGCCCAAGTTTAAATGCAAATAGCAATCATATTCAATAACAACCCGCCCAATTGTTAAAAAAAACCAGCGCGCAACCCTATTTATCTGGCAAATCAGCCTATTGCCTCCGCGGCCTCATCACGTATGATGAGTCCGTCCGTTTTTACTTTCCAACCTGCGAGGCCCATGATGTTGTACGTTATTTATGCTGAAGATATCGCCGATTCACTGGAGAAACGACTGGCGGCGCGCCCCGCGCACCTTGCCCGCCTGCAACAGCTACAGGATCAGGGGCGGCTGCTGACCGCGGGTCCTTTGCCGGCCGTCGACAGCGAAGATCCCGGCAAAGCCGGTTTTACCGGTTCGGTAATCATCGCCGAATTCCCTTCCCTGGAGGAGGCCAAGTCCTGGGCGGATGAAGATCCCTACGTTGCCGCCAACGTTTACCGGCAGGTAACGATAAAACCTTTCAAAAAGGCTTTTTAATTTCGCCTATCTCTCTCGGTCATGGCGGCGGCACCGGCCATGACCGTCCGCTTTCCCTTCCCGCCCAATAAAACCTGAAATATTCTAGTCATTTAACCATGCTAGGTTGACCTCTTTGCATCTGTAGAGAGTCATATCCTATGTTAACGTTCGCTACGCCGCGTTTGGGGATACTCACGGCTTACCGCCGTCGCCGGCTGGGCATCCTTTCGGGTTTACTGCTGGTCATCGGACTATTTTCCTTACTGCAGCTGATTTCGGTGGGAATGATTTCCCAAACCATAACCCAGGCAAGACAGGATATTTCCGCCAATGAAAACCTGAGTCAGCAGCAGGCATTGATGGATAAAACCAGAATGGCGGTCATGAACGCCAGCGACAAACTTAACCGCGCCGGAATTTACCTATTGGTCGATCGGGAAACGGGGTCGGTCGGCAGCTGGCACAGTTTGATGGCTGAGGCCGAAAGCTCATTAAAACAGGCGGAGGCCCATTATCAATTGCTGGATACCTTATCCGACGCGGCCGCCGTCGTTGAGCTGGACACTTTTGCCGAATTGAAAAAGAGTTATCAACAGCTCTATGCGGGATTGCTTGAGCTTGCGCAGGGCATCAAAGCCAGCAATCAAATTGATATTTTCTTTGCCGTTCCCATTCAGGCCTATCAAAACGATTTCGCCGAGAAATATTCGCGCTACCTGCAAGATAACGATACCCGGCAAAAACGCCACGGCCAGCAATTCCTGCGCTCCATCGACCGGGCGCATAGCGTTTTGATTATCGTTCTGGGACTGCTGCTGGGGATATCGGTGCTGGTGTGGAGTGGCGTCAACAAGGTTATTATCCGCCCGCTGGCGGGCATTATCGATCATCTGCGGCTTATTGCGGCGGGCGATCTCTCGCATACCGTCGAACCAGTGAAGCGCGGCACGCGTGAAATAGCCTTGCTGAATAACAGCGTTATTCAGATGCAAAGCGGTCTGGCGGCGTTGGTGAATCAGGTTCGGCAGAGCGTTGAAAGCATGGTGGACCAGGTTGATAAAGTGGCGGCCGACAACCGGACGCTGTCGCAGCAGGCAAACCGCCAATCCCACGAACTGAAAGCCACCACCGAGCATATCATTCAACTGAGCCAGCATCTGGAACAGCACACCCTGCGCACGCAGCAGGCCGGTCTGCACGCGCAAGACACCAGCAATATCGCCGCGCGGGGCGAGAGAATGATGAATGAGGTAAAAACGGCCATGTCCGATATTGCCGGCCGCACCCGGGAGATGACGGAGGCCATCGGCATGATTGAAAACGTGGCCTTCCAGACGCATATTCTGTCGTTGAATGCGGCTATCGAGGCCGCCCGCGCCGGGGAAATGGGCCGGGGATTCGCCGTCGTGGCGCGCGAAGTCGGCGCTCTGGCTGCGCAAAGCAGCCATTCAGCGCACAATATCAATATCTTAATCCGTGATTCGGACAATAGCGTCGAGACGGGGGCGCAGTTGGTCAGGGCGTTGAACGATCGTCTGCAGGAAATTATTCAGGCGGCGCAAGGCACCAGCACCTTTCTCAGTGAAATATCGGCACTATCAGACCAGCAGAACCAGAGTATCCATGAGGTCACCGGTCGTATCAGCACCTTGAACGATACCGTCCGCCAGAATGCGGGCCAGGTCGAGGCGACGGCGCTGACGTTTTTATCCCTGCTGGAGCAAACCGCGCGGCTCGACGCCGCCGTGTCGCGCTTTCTGCTGCCATCCGCCGCGCATCAATCGCAGGCGGACGCCGACGGCGGGCTGATACCGGCGTTACCCTGAAAAAAAGAGCGGTCGTATCAGGACGACCGCTCAGATTGCTGACGAACCCCACATTTTCCGTGGGGTTCTTGTTTTAT
>NZ_KZ819086.1:0-116062 GCF_003115855.1 Brenneria corticis | reverse complement strand
CGTTATACATTCATGGCGAATTAGTGAGCCAGTGGCATGAATGAGCTGAGGCCCTTTGACGATAATCTGGCCGGGCTACTTGCCAGCCTATCCCCTGCGAGGCGCCGACAGTTGGCCGGAAAGGTGGCAAAAGCCCTGCGCAACAGTCAGCAATAGCACATCAAACAGCAGCAGGAACCGGACGGCACGCCCTACGCCCCACGCAAAGCGCAGCCGATTAAGGGCAAAAAAGGCCGGGTTAAGCGTCAGATGTTCCAGAAACTGCGCACCACCAAGTACCTGAAAGCCAAAGGCACATCAGACGCGGCAAGCGTGGAGTTTGTCGGACGGGTTCAGCGCATGGCGCGGGTACATCACTACGGCCTGCGCGATCGCCCTAACCGCCATAGTGACGATATGCAGTATGAGGCAAGGCCGCTGTTGGGGTTTAGCGATCGGGAGGTAAAGGAAGTCGAAAGATTGCTGATAGAGCATTTTTCACAGTCTAAATAAGCGCCTATACGTAAAAACGATTAAAATCTGCGACTTCCTACGAATACAGACTGTTTTTAGTGTTCTTGCTAAGAGTATATATCTTTTATATCTAATAAAGTATCGATATAATTACAGTGATAATAATTATTGTGGAAAATAAAAAAAATTTTTTTACTATTGCTTTTTTAATACATATAGGATTATATTTGTTATGCAACATATCGGGTGTATTTCGCCTGTTGCTGCTCTTTAAAAATGTCATTAGGTATATGTGGATATCGACGCTATGACTTTTAGTCATGGCGATCTCGTTACGAGATCATGACCGGCCTCCTGGTGCATTATAACGTTCCTATGAAAGTGAGCATCCCTCATAAAATAGAGAGCTAATATATGCGACATTTGTCTGGTGTAACGGGTTAGGAGTTGTTTGAGTCAATATATTCGTCCACAAATGATTGCTTCGGTCTGGTGATGCAATTTTGCATCTAAGATGAGGTAATATCATGAAAAAGAAGTATAGATTTAACCTGAAATTGGCATTTGATGTTGAAAAGAGCTTGACTGACTCCGCTAGAGATAGTGATTTGGTTGAAAAGCAAGTTGACTCAAACAAAAATAGGGAATTAATGACTATGTTAGTAGCATTAGGACCTTATGTTGCGTTCGTAGCAGCTTTAATTAAGCTTTACTGCGTTCTCATCTAACTCCTAACCCATTTTACCACTATATATTGAGACATTTTAAATGGATAAACCGTATTATCCTCACAACCCCATATCCGACGTATCGACATTAGCAAAAACATTAGGCATTAATGAGGTCATGTTAAATGTTATCGTTAGTAACGTTGATACATCTTATACTAAATTTGATATACCTTCAAAAAACAAAACTAGAACGGTATACGAGCCAAAATTAAATTTAAAAAAAATACAAAAAAGAATAAATTCAAGAATTTTTGAAGCTATCCAATTCCCTATTTATTTACAGGGAGGGATTAAAGACAGTGTTGATAAGAGAGATTATGTAGAGAACGCAAGGACACATTCAGTTAATAGCCCATCAACGCTTATTAATTTAGACATTAAATCCTTTTATGATAATATAAAATACGATAAAGTTTTTGATATATTTAAATATTTCTTTAAATTCCCAGATGATGTGAGTAAGGTATTGACAGATTTAACAACTTTTAAAAATAAAGTGCCTCAGGGTGCTTGCACCTCTTCTTACCTTGCTAATTTGGTTTTTTTTAATACTGAGTATTCTATTGTTTCTAGTTTAAGGGGGAAAGAAATATATTATACACGATTACTTGATGATGTAACAATGTCAGCGTGCTGCGTTTTACCAGAAGAGATTATTTCAGAAAGCATCAAAAAAGTAGTTGGTATGTTCAAACAGTACGGGTTTAAAAGTAACAATAAAAAAAAGAAAATAGAATATAATAAAAATATGAAAGGTGGCTTTCAAGTAACAGGGTTATGGATTGGGCATACGAATCCGAAAACGACAAAAAAAGAGCGTCGATTTATTCGATTACTAGTACATACATGTTTTAAAAAATATAACGAATCAATGACAAATGAAAGTTACCATGAATTATGGAACAAAGCATCTGGGCTTGTAGCTAAACTGAAGAGATTAGATCAGTCTAACCATAAGGCGCTAAGAGAAAAACTAGCAAGTATACTTCCGTTATATGATGATAGTGAGAGAAAAAAAATTGTACATGAATGTAATAGATTATTGAAAATCCCATCATCAAAGACTCTTACCTATGGAGAGATTGATAGGATAAATAGGGTTTTTTATAAACTGGGAATTTTGTCAAGAAGTGAAAAAAACCTATCCCGCATGTGGAGAAGAAAATTGAAACAGCACTTTAAAAATATACCTAAAAAGAGGGCGAGTTGGTTATGAATGATGGCATTTTTTCTCATGGAGTTGTAAAAACTTTTGATTCATTTAAAGGTTTCGGGTTCATTTCAAGAGAAAAAGGAAAGGATGTTTTTTTCTTTTATAATGAAATTATAGAAGATAATAAAACTCTTTACCCTGGTGATGAAGTAATTTTTACGATAATTAAGAAACCTAAAGGACCAAGAGCTTATAATATAAAAAAATCAAAATCCGAAAATAAATAATTTTTAGGGGTGCAGTTTTTCATGTCACCCTTTTACTCTATGAGCATAAAAATCATCATACAGTCCTCATTGTTTATTCTATTCGTTGTGTGGAATATGAGTAAAAAGTAACTAATTGTTCTTATTCATGGAGCAATGCATCCTTTCCTCCATGAACACTCAAGCCACCCTTACCGAAATTATGCGCCTGCTGCGCAATCTGATCCGTGTCGGCGTCGTCACCCACGTCAACACGGTTGACGCCCTGTGCCGGGTGCAGACCGGGGAAATGACCACCGACTGGCTGCACTGGCTGACCCGGCGCGCCGGATGCTCCCGCGACTGGTGGGCGCCGTCCGTTGGCGAGCAGGTGCTGATCCTGTCTATCGGCGGTGAACTGGATACCGCCTTTGTCCTGCCCGGCATCTATTCCGATGAGAACCCCGCACCGTCAGCCTCTGCTGATGCGTATCACGTCAGCTTTCCCGACGGCGCGGTGGTCGAGTATGAACCGGCAACCGGGGCGCTGACCGTCAGCGGGATTAAAACCGCCGACGTTACCGCATCAACATCCATCACCGCCACTGTGCCGCGGGTACTGGTGAAAGCAGAGACGCGCATCACGCTGGATACCCCGGAAGTGGTCTGCACCAATAAGCTGACGACGGGCACGCTGGAAGTACAAAAAGGCGGAGCCATGAAAGGCAATATCACCCACAGCGGCGGCGAGTTCAAATCCAACGGCGTGCAGATTGATAAACACGGTCATGGCGGCGTGCAGCGTGGCGATAGCTGGACGGAAGGGACGCAATGACAACCTATTCCGGCATGAACCGCGACAGCGGCCAGACCAATAGCGACCTTGAACATATCCGCCAAAGCGTGCGCGATATTCTCATCACCCCCGTTGGTTCGCGGGTGATGCGCCGTGATTATGGTTCGCTGCTGTCCGCCTTAATCGACCAGCCGCAAAACCCCGCCGTGAAATTGCAGGTGATGGCCGCCTGTTATATGGCACTGCTGCGCTGGGAGCCGCGCATCACGCTGACGGCCATCAATCTGGACAGCGCTTTTGACGGGACGTTAACCGTCGATATTACCGGCGTACTGGCCGACCGCCGCCCCTTTTCCCTTTCCGTTCCTGTGAGCTGACACGATGGCGATGATTGATTTAAGCCAGTTGCCCGCGCCTGCCGTGGTGGAAGAACTGGATTACGAAACGATTTATGAAGAGCGAAAAGCGACGCTGCTGTCGCTTTACCCGGAAGACCAGCGCGCCGCCGTCGCCCGTACGCTGACGCTGGAATCTGAGCCGCTGGTCAAACTGTTACAGGAAAATGCCTATCGTGAACTGCTATGGCGTCAGCGCGTCAATGAAGCCGCGCGCGCCGTGATGGTGGCCTTTGCGCAGGATGACGATCTCGACCAGCTCGGCGCAAACTTTAACGTCGCCCGACTGGTGATCACCCCGGCTGATGACTCGACGCTGCCACCCACGCCTGCGGTGATGGAAAGCGACAGCGATTATCGCCTGCGCATACAGCAGTCTTTCGAGGGCTTAAGCGTGGCCGGCTCGGTCGGCGCCTATCAGTATCACGGACGCAGCGCCGACGGGCGCGTCGCTGATGTGTCGGTTATCAGCCCAAGCCCGGCCAGCGTCAACGTATCAGTGTTATCACGCGAGGGTAACGGCGCGGCCAGCCAGGAACTGATCGCCATTGTCACCGCCGCGCTGAACGGCGAAGACGTGCGCCCGGTGGCCGACCGGGTAACGGTGCAGTCGGCCGCGATTGTGCCGTATGAGATTGACGCCACGCTGTACCTGTATCCGGGGCCGGAAGCCGAACCCATCCGCGCCGCCGCAGAGCAAAAGCTGAAAACCTATATCAGCGCGCAGCACCGATTAGGGCGGGATATTCGCCGCTCGGCCATTTACGCCGCGCTGCACGTTGAGGGCGTCCAACGGGTCGAGCTGGCGAAACCCGCCGCGGATATCGTGCTGAACGATGCACAGGCGTCCTATTGTTCCGGCTATCGGTTAACGCTGGGCGGCGCCGATGAGTGATAACCGCCTGTTACCGCCCGGTTCGTCAGTGCTGGAAGTCGCCGCCGCTACTGCCTGCGCGGAGATTACCCGAACACCGCTGCCCCTGCGTCAGCTTTGGAACCCGGACACCTGCCCGGCACACCTGCTGCCCTATCTGGCATGGGCGTTTTCCGTTGACCGCTGGGATGAGGCGTGGCCGGACAGCCTCAAACGTCAGGTTATCCACGATGCATTTTTTATCCATCGTCACAAAGGCACCATCGGCGCGTTACGCCGTGTGGTGGAGCCGTTCGGCTATCTGATCCGCATTGTCGAATGGTGGCAAAACGGCGACGCCCCCGGCACGTTCCGCCTGGATATCGGCGTGCAGGACAGCGGCATCACCGAGGAAACTTTTTACGAGCTGGAACGGCTGATTGCCGACGCCAAGCCCGCATCGCGTCATCTGCTGGGGCTGAATATCAACCTTGACACACAAGGCGCCGCGTATGTTTCCGCCGCCACCTACAGTGGCGACGACCTGACGGTTTACCCCTATTTCCCTGAAATCATCACTGTTTCCGGTCGGGATGTGACCGGCGCAGGCATTCATTTAATCGACAGCATGAGCGTAACCGCATGAGTAAATATTTTGCCCTGTTAACCAATATTGGCGCCGCCAAACTGGCAAACGCCACCGCTTTAGGTAATCGACTGAACATTACCCAGATGGGCGTCGGTGATGGCAACGGCACGCTGCCAACGCCGAACCCGGCACAGACAAAACTGATTAACGAAAAGCGGCGGGCGGCGATTAATACCCTGAGCGTTGACCCGAAAAACCCCAGCCAGATTATCGCCGAGCAGGTTATCCCTGAGTCTGAGGGGGGATTTTGGATACGTGAAATCGGCCTGTACGATGCCGACGGTAATCTGATGGCGATCGCCAACTGCCCGGAAACCTACAAACCGCAGTTACAAGAGGGCAGCGGACGGATCCAGACCGTGCGCATGATCCTGATTGTCAGCAGCACCGACGCCGTGACGCTGAAAATCGACCCGTCGGTAGTGCTGGCAACGCGGGGTTATGTCGATAATGCGGTGATCGAGGTAAAAGCCTATGCCGATAACCTGATGAAAGCGCACCTTGCCACCGCTAATCCACATAACCAGTATGCGCCGAAAGCCAGCCCGGCGCTGACCGGAACGCCGACGGCGCCTACCGCAGCACAAACCGTCAACAACACGCAGATTGCGACCACGGCATTTGTTAAAGCCGCTATCTCCGCATTGATAAACGGTTCGCCGGGTGCGCTGGACACGCTGCAAGAGCTGGCAAAAGCGATGGGGAATGACCCGAATTTTTCTACCACCGTATTGAAATCACTGGCCGAAAAATTGCCGCTCACGGGCGGCACGCTATCGGGTGAATTACTGTTATCAGCCGCTAACGCGCTGCGCCTGATTTACGGGGATTATGGCGTCATCATGCGCAATGATGGCAACCGCTTTTATCTGCTGCTGACAAATAAAGGGGATAAGACGGGCGGTTATAATACGCTGCGCCCCCTCGACATTAATCTGGCGACGGGTAACGTAACGATAGGCCACGATGTGAATACCCTCGGCTTATTGAGTGAAAAAGGCCAGCGCGTCTACAGCCCGAACAACAAGCCCACCGCCGCCGATGTTGGTGCGCTGACCGAGACGCAGGCCGCGCAGAAATATGCACCGCTGGCAAATCCGGTACTTATCGGCAAACCCACGGCGCCGACAGCCGTGCAAACGTCGAGCGACACCCAGATTGCGACCACGGCATTCGTGAAAACCGCGATCGCCGCACTGGTGAATGGTTCGCCCGGCGCGCTGGATACCCTGCAAGAGCTGGCTAAGGCGCTCGGCAACGATCCAAACTTTTCAACCACGATATTGAATGCGCTGGCTGAAAAGTTGCCATTGTCCGGTGGCACGATGACAGGCCAGCTTATTATCAATAACGTGTTAAAAGTTGCCGGTGGAAATGGTTTTTTACCCGGTTCGCAAGGAGCGCATATTTGCTGGAACCGCGTCAACGGAAGCGGAAGAACTGACCTTGTTAACCACAAAGGCAATGGCGGCGGCGGTTTTGTATTCTGGAATGGCGACGATAAATCACAAACTGAACTGGCTTCACTGAATTCTGCTGGTTCATTATTCGTGACCGGCACGATCTCGGAAAGCGGGAAACGCGTCTACAGTCCAAATAATAAACCCACTGCTAATGATGTCGGGGCGCTGTCTGCATCTGGCGGAGCGGTTACGGGTAAAGTCGATGTCGTTGCGGATGATAATGCGCTGACCTTTAAGGCAGCAACGGCAGGGGCAGCCAATTACATTATTGGGAAAAATTCAGTTGGCGGTAATGAATGGTATGCAGGTAAAGGCAGTAAATCGTCAAATGACGTCGCGCTGCATTCGTATGTACATGGCACGTCATTAATACTAAAAAGCGATCGCGTTGAGTCAAATAAAAACCTCTATATCGGCGGTAATATCGTGCTCACCGATGCCGTTGCCGCGCAGAAATACGCATTACGCTCTATCAGAGTAAATGGCAAACCGCTATCCGCGGATGTTAATTTGCTGGCATCGGATATCAACGCCTGGAATAAAACCGAAGCTGACGGGCGCTACCTGATGAAAACGGCGATTGAATCAAAAGTGATTTATCCGGGTGGAACGGAAAGTGCACCGCCGAAAATAGCGACAAATGCAAGAATAGAGGTTGCCAGCCCCTATTCAACGCTCAATTGCATGATACAGATAGAATTGCTGATTGATGGCGTATGGGGTGTAGCAAGCAATGGTATCTATGAGGGCACCACTGCCGGGGCAACATTTGGCATTGCGGCCTCGTTACTGAACGACAACACCATTATTGTAAAAACAGGCTCACGGGAAATTGTGCGGCTCAGCAATTACGACGGCAACCCATGGAATAAAGGAACTATTGGCGGGTATCGCCTGCGGGTCACCAAACTGGGCGTATAAGGTATGAATCATGCATTGATCGCTACAACCGATCAATAACGCGGAATCGATCTGTATAAACGTTTATAAAAACATCATACCCAATGTCATTATGATGCTGAAATTCAGATAAAAATAATGACACCAGGGAAAGCGAAGCCCACCGACAGCGAGCCGGTGGGCTTTTTTATGCCCGTATTCCCCCCTCGCGTTGTGCTATCTGCCAACGTACCGGCATCGCTCGCCCGCCCCGGACTGACACAACACAATGGCCTTGCCTTTTTTTATGGAGTCAGCCAGATGAGTGATTATCACCACGGCGTGCAGGTTGTCGAAATCAACGACGGCACGCGCGTTATTTCCACTGTATCAACGGCCATTGTCGGCATGGTGTGTACCGCACCGGATGCCGACGCGGCCACCTTTCCACTGAATACCCCGGTACTGATTACCAATGTGCAGGCCGCCGTTGGCAAAGCCGGGAAAAAAGGGACGTTGGCGGCGGCCTTGTCCGCCATTGCTGACCAAAGCAAGCCCGTTACCGTCGTTGTTCGTGTCGCCGAAGGAAAAGACGAAGCCGAAACCATCAGCAATGTGATCGGCGGTAGTGATGAAAACGGCAAATACACCGGGATGAAAGCACTACTGGACGCCCAAACCGTTACCGGCGTGAAGCCGCGCATCCTCGGCGCGCCGGGGCTGGATTCGTTGCCTGTCGCCACCGCGTTAGCCTCTGTCTGCCAGTCGCTGCGCGCCTTTGGTTATGTCAGTGCATGGGGCTGTAAAACCCTGTCTGATGCCATCAATTACCGAGATAACTTCAGCCAGCGCGAACTGATGGTTATCTGGCCGGACTTTATCGCCTGGGACACCACGGCCAACGCCAGCGCTACAGCCTATGCCACGGCACGTGCACTAGGGCTGCGCGCCAAGATTGACCAGGAAACGGGCTGGCATAAAACCCTGTCTAACGTCGGCGTCAACGGCGTAACCGGCATCAGCGCATCGGTGTATTGGGATTTGCAGGCGCCCGGCACCGATGCCGACCTGCTTAATCAGGCGGGCGTCACCACGCTGGTTCGTAAAGACGGTTTCCGCTTTTGGGGCAACCGCACCTGTTCCGACGATCCGCTGTTCTTGTTTGAGAACTACACCCGCACCGCGCAGGTACTGGCCGATACGATGGCCGAGGCGCATATGTGGGCGGTAGATAAGCCCATCACCGCCACCCTTATCAAAGACATTATCGAGGGTATCAAGGCCAAGTTCCGCGAATTGAAATCAGGCGGCTACATCATTGATGCCGATTGCTGGTATGACGAAGACGCCAACGATAAAGAGACGTTGAAAGCCGGGAAACTGTATATCGATTATGACTATACGCCCGTTCCGCCACTGGAAAACCTCACCCTGCGTCAGCGAATCACCGACACCTATCTGGTGAATCTGGCCGCGTCGGTCAACAGCTAAGGAGCTAACGCGCTATGGCACTGCCTCGCAAACTGAAATACATGAATTTGTTCAACGACGGTATGAGTTATATGGGGATCGCCTCCGCCGTCACCTTGCCGAAACTTACCCGCAAGCTGGAGAACTACCGCGGCGGCGGCATGAACGGCGCCGCACCCGTTGATTTTGGACTGGAGGATGAAGCGTTATCAATGGAGTGGACGCTGGGCGGACTGGCCGATGAAACCGTATGGGGCCAGTATGCAGCGCCGGGCGCGGCGGCGGTGCCGCTGCGCTTTACCGGCTCTTATCAGCGTGACGACACCGGGGAGATTGCCGCGGTAGAAGTGGTCATGCGCGGTCGTCATAAAGAAATCGACGGCGGCGAAAGCAAACAGGGTGAAGACACCGAAACCAAGATTTCTACCCAATGCACCTATTACAAGCTGACCATCGACGGCAAAGAGATGATCGAGATTGACACCATCAACATGATTGAGCGGGTCAACGGCGTTGACACGCTGGAGCAGCACCGACGGGCCATTGGTCTGGCGTAACCTAACCCGGCCAGTCAGCGGCTGGCCGCCTCCTTATTACCTGAACACAGAGACAAGCCATGAACGAACAAAACACCAATACCGTTAAACTGGAAACGCCTATCAAACGCGGCGATACCCAGATTGATGTGCTCACCCTGATTAAACCGAACGCCGGTACGCTGCGCGGCGTCAGTCTGGCCGCGGTAGCGAATTCCGACGTTGACGCGATGATTAAAGTCTTGCCCCGCATGACCAACCCGGCGCTGACCGAAGCCGAAATCACCCGTATGGAGCTACCCGATATGATTGCCATTGCTGGCAAGGTGATCGGTTTTTTGACGCCGAAATCGCCGCAGCCGACCTCCCCCGAAGCCTGACCGTTGATGACCTGATGGCGGATATCGCGGTGATTTTTCACTGGCCGCCATCGGAGCTTTATCCGATGAGTCTTACCGAGTTGATCCTCTGGCGCGACAAGGCGCTAAAACGCAGCGGACACACCAATGAGTAACAGCTTACAGCTACAGGTCTTGCTCAAGGCCGTTGATAACGCGACCCGGCCCTTTAAGGCGGTGCAAACCGCCAGTAAAACCCTGTCGGGAGAGATCCGGGATTCCCAGCAGCAGCTTAAAAACCTGAACGCTCAGGCCGGGCGCATCGAGGGGTTTCGCAAAGCCAGCGCACAGTTGGCGGTCACCGGGAACGCACTAAAACAGGCCAAAGCCGATGCCGCCGCCCTGGCGATGCAGTTCAAAAACACCGAGCGCCCGACGCGCGCGCAGGCGCAGGCAATGGACCGCGCCAAGCGCAGCGCCGCTGAATTGCAAGCCAAGCACAACAGCTTGCGCCTGTCAGTGCAACGTCAACGCGGCGAGTTGCAACAGGCAGGCATTAGTACGCGCAACCTGTCCGGTGCCGAGCGTCAACTACGCAACGACATTTCACAGACTACCGCCACTATTGAACGCCAGCGCGCCGCCCTGTCGCGGGTCAGCCAGCAGCAGGAAAAGCTCAACGCCGTCAGCCAGCGCTACGAGAAAGGCAAAGAGATCACCGCTGGGGTACGTAATACCAGCGCGGCGGCGTTCGGCGTCGGGTCGGCGGCGCTGTATGCGGAAAGTAAACTGATTGCGCCGGGCATTGAGTTTGATAAACAAATGTCCGGTACACAGTCCATTTTAGGGCTGGATAAAGAGAACGATAAACTTAAAGCGATTCGCCAGCAGGCGCGGGACATTGGCGCCACCACGGCGTTTTCCCCGAACGACGTCGCCCGGACACAAACCACGCTGGCGCGCTCCGGGTATAATGCCGACGCCGTACTGGCCGCCACCGACTCCACGGTCAACCTGTCGCTGGCCTCCGGCATGGATATTGCCGAATCCGCCGATATTGTCACTAATATGCAGTCGGCCTTTAACATCCCTATCGACCAGATCCAGCGCGTCGCGGATGTGATGACCACCGGCTTTACCACGTCCAATACCAGCCTGTACGACCTCGGCGAAGCCATGAAGTATGTCGCGCCGATTGCCGAAGCGGCCGGAGCAAGTATCGAAGACACCACCGCTATGCTCGGCATACTGGCGGATAACGGCATAAAAGGCAGTATGGCGGGCACCAGTACCAGCGCGGTGTTTAACCGCCTGCAAGCCCCCGTCGGGGAATCGGTGGCCGCACTTAAAGAGCTGAACGTCAAAACCCGCGACGGCAAAGGCAATATGCTGCCTGTCAATTCCATCCTTAAAGACATTAATGCCTCGTTTAAAAAGAACAAGTTAGGTACAGCGCAACAGGCGGAATACCTGAAAGTAATTTTCGGGGAAGAGGCCATGAAAAGCGCTATCAAGCTGGTCGATGCCGCCGGAAACGGCAGGCTCGACGAGAAGCGCCTCACCGTCGGCCAGTCGCAGGGGTCAACCGAACGCGTCGCTAAAATCCAGACCGATAACCTTGATGGCGATTTGAAAAACCTGTCTTCCGCCTGGGAAGACATTCAGATAGAAGTCTTTGAAAAGCAAGACAGCGCATTGCGCCGGTTAACGCAAAGCGCGACGGACTGGCTGACCAACGTCGATGATTGGGTGAAAGCCAACCCGGAGCTGGTCGGTCAGATTGTTGCCTTTACCGGCGCGGTAACGGCGTTGGTTGCGGTACTCGGTGGGCTGGGTCTGGTCGTCTGGCCGGTTATGACCGGTATTAATGCACTGGTTGCCGGCGCGGGATTGTTGAGTACTGGATTTAGTATCGCCGGCACACGCGGTTTACCGACGCTATCGGCAGGATTGAACCGGCTCGGCGGCGTCATTGTATGGCTGGCAAAATCGCCGCTGACGCTGTTACGGGCGGGCGCCTCGGCGTTAACGTCAGTATTCGGTGCAGTCAGTAATCCGCTCGCCATTATCCGCGGTGCGCTGTCCGGCTTTGGCCGGGTGTTGATGTGGTTGTTTACCTCGCCGCTGGCACTGGTACGTACCGGGATTACCCTGATTGGTAGCACGCTGGGCGTCTTGCTGTCGCCGGTTGGGCTGGCTGTTGCCGCACTGGTCGGGGGTGCGCTGGTTATCAGGAAATACTGGGAGCCTATCAAGGCGTTTATCGGCGGCGTGATAGAGGGGTTCGTCACTGCATCAGCCCCGATTATCGCCGCCTTTGAACCACTTAGGCCGGTCTTTGAGTGGATTGAGGATAAGGTCAACGCGCTGTTTGGCTGGTTTAGTGATCTACTTACCCCGGTCAAATCGACCGCCGCCGAACTGGACGGCGCGGCCAGTATGGGTAAACGGTTTGGCGAGGCGCTGGCAAACGGGCTGAATGCGGTGATGCATCCGTTGGATTCATTGAAATCCGGCGTGTCGTGGCTGCTGGAAAAGCTAGGGCTGATTGATGAAAAATCCAAAAACTTGCCGACAGCCGACAAACTCATGCCCCCGGCTGAGGCCGCAGCCTTACAGGTGGGAGTTATCGCCGCTCCGGCGCCGAGGGGTAACGATGCGAACGCCATCAGGGCCAGGTATAGCGGCGAATATGACAACGGCGGACGCATCCCGCTGGGGAAATTTGCCGTCGTCGGCGAGCATGGCCCGGAAATCGTTGAAGGCCCGGTCAACGTAACCAGCCGTAGGGATACTGCCGCGATGGCCTCCGCCGCCATGAATATATCAGCCTATCGTCCGATAGCGCCGACGGTTCAGGCCAGCGCCGCGCCGTCACCCGTCAGCATTCACGCGCCCATCAGTATTGTGGCGCAGCCCGGTCAAAGCGCACAGGACATTGCGCAGGAAGTAGCGCGCCAACTTGAAAGCCGGGAACGGGCAGCGCGATCGCGTGCGTTCAGTCATTACAGCTATCAGGGAGATTTTTAAGATGATGCTCACGTTAGGGCTGTTTGTCTTTCAGTTGCAAACCCTGCCGTACCAGAATATGCAGCGCAACGTTGATTACCGCTGGCCGTCAAACAGCCGCGTCGGTCAGCGTCCGGCGTTGCAGTTTTTGGGCATTGAAGAGGAAAAAATCACCCTATCGGGTGAACTGCTGCCGGAAATTACCGGCGGCAAGCTGTCGCTGTTGATGCTGGAAACGATGGCCGATCAGGGGCGTGCATGGCCGCTGATTGAGGGCAGCGGCACCATTTACGGCGTGTTTGTGGTCAACAGTATCAGCCAGAAGAAAACCGATTTTTTCCCCGACGGCAGCGCCCGGCGGATTGAGTTTACCGTCACACTTACGCGCGTGGACTCGTCGCTGTCTGCCATGCTGGGCGATTTACGCCAGCAGGCCGAGGGCTTACTCGGCAATGCCGGGGCACTTGCCAGCAAGGCGCGATCCGCAGTCGGGGGTTTATTGGCATGATTAACCCGCTAAACGTCAGCGCAGGCAGTAAAACCGCCCCGGCATACCTGCTGCGCTTAAATCAGCAGGATATTACGACCACTATCAGTCCGCGTCTGCTGTCGCTCACCCTGACCGATAACCGCGGCTTTGAAGCCGATCAGCTCGACATTGAGCTCGACGACAGCGACGGGCAACTAGAGTTACCCCGTCGGGGCGCGGTACTGTCGGTATTTTTAGGCTGGGAGGGGGAAGCGCTGATCGGCAAAGGCGATTTTACGGTGGATGAAATCGAACACCAGGGCGCGCCGGACACGCTCACCATCCGGGCGCGTAGCGCGGATTTTCGCGGGTCGCTCAACTCGCGCCGGGAAGTCTCTTACCATGACACCACGCTGGGCGCGATTGTTGAGCAAGTGGCGAAACGCAACAACCTGGCGCCCATGCTGGCCGACGGTTTCGCCGGGATAAAAATCCCCCATATCGACCAGACGCAGGAAACCGACGCGAAATTTATCACCCGGCTGGCCGAGCGAAACGGTGCGATTGCAGCGGTGAAAGCCGGGCGGCTGCTATTTATCCGAGCCGGAACGGGCAAAACGGCCAGCGGTAAGCCTATCCCGCAACAGGTGATTGAGCGCAGCGACGGCGATCGGCATAGTTTTAGCCTGGCTGACAGAGGAGCCTACACCGGCGTAACGGCAAGCTGGCTGCATACCAAAGAGCCGAAGCCGAAAGCGGTAAAAGTTCAGCGCAAGAAAAAAGAGCAGCACCTGCGCGCCCTGCAACACCCCAATGCCAAGACGACAAAGAAAAAAGACGCTAAAACGCCGGAAGCCCGCGAGGGTGAGTATCTGGTCGGCACTGATGAAAATGTCCTGGCCCTAACCACCGTTTACGCGACCAAAGCGCAAGCCATGCGTGCCGCACAGGCAAAGTGGGACAGGTTACAGCGTGGCGTCGCTGAGTTTTCTATCACCCTGGCAATGGGACGCGCCGACCTGTTCCCGGAAACGCCGGTACAGGTCCGAGGATTTAAACAGGTGATCGACGAACAGGAATGGACACTATCAAAAGTGACTCATGCCCTGAGTAATAACGGCTATACCACCGAGCTGAGCCTAGAAGTTTTATTGTCAGATGTGGAATATGAGAGTGAATATTGAATTCATTTGCAACCTACAATTTGCAAAATCAAACATGGTGTTAAAATCATCAGTATCCATTGAGTTCGATAAGGTGATTTTAAAATGATGCATTGCCCGTTGTGCCAACATGCGGCACATGCCAGATCCAGCCGCTACTTAAGCCCAAAGACAAAAGAACGTTATCACCAATGCACAAATATTAATTGTGGTTGCACTTTCAAAACCATGGAAACGATATCCGATATGATTGTGACGCCGGGAGACGTTAAACCGGTTCCGCCGCATCCAACCCGCTCCAATCAGGGAACACTCTGGATTTAATCACTTTATATCAAGCCTGCGGAAGCAGGTTTTTTTATGTCCTATTGGAAAGGCATGAATGATTGCCTGCCGCCACTTTGCCGCCATTATCCATAAAAAAGGGTTTAGCCATTGGCTAAACCCTTGATAACTAATTACTTTCGGATGTCGCGAAAGCGCGCTATCAGTTGAGACGCTCTTTGATTCGAGCAGACTTACCGGTGCGTTCACGCAGGTAGTACAATTTGGCTTTACGTACGGCGCCGCGGCGTTTAACAGCAATGCTGTCCACTACCGGGGAATGCGTTTGGAAAACGCGCTCTACGCCTTCGCCGTTGGAAATCTTGCGAACAGTAAATGCAGAATGCAGACCGCGGTTACGAATAGCGATAACCACGCCCTCGAATGCCTGCAGACGTTTTTTGCTGCCTTCAACAACCCATACCTTCACTTCGACGGTATCACCCGGACGAAATGCAGGTACGTCCTGCTTCATCTGTTCTTGTTCAATTTGCTTGATAATGTTGCTCATAGTATGTCTCTTACCCTAGGTAAACTGATATTTGGGTTCGTCAGATAAACGCGACGACCACCTAATACTCATGTTGCCCGGACTGATATTCTCGTTGGAATTCAGCCAGCAACGTTGCTTGCTCGTCAGTCAGAGCTAGGCTTTTCAGAAGTTCAGGTCTTCTAAGCCAGGTTCGGCCCAGCGACTGCTTCAACCGCCAGCGACGTATTTCAGCATGGTTTCCTGACAGTAAAACTGGCGGGACATCCATACCGGCCAACACTTCAGGACGAGTAAAATGAGGACAATCCAGCAATCCGTCAGCGAAAGAATCCTCTTCCGCGGAAGACTGATGACCCAGCACGCCCGGGATAAACCGGGAAACAGAGTCAATCAGCGCCATTGCCGGCAGTTCCCCGCCGCTGAGAACGTAATCACCGATTGACCATTCTTCATCAATTTCGGTTTTAATTACGCGCTCATCAATTCCCTCGTACCGCCCGCAAACCAGGATCATTTTCTGGTTGGCGGCGAGTTGACGCACGCCCTGCTGATCTAACTTACGGCCCTGAGGTGATAAGTAAATCACCCTGGCGCCTTCGCCTGCCGCTGCTTTTGCCGCGTGGATCGCATCCCGCAAGGGTTGCACCATCATCAGCATTCCGGGGCCGCCGCCGTATGGGCGATCGTCCACGGTGCGATGCCGGTCGTAAGCGAAGTCTCGCGGACTCCAGTACTGTACGCTCAGCAGGCCATTTTTAACTGCCCGGCCAGTGACTCCGTAATCAGTAATTGCGCGGAACATCTCTGGAAACAGGCTAATAACCCCAATCCACATAGTCTCGTTCCACCGGGTACTACTGGTTAATTCAGAGTTCAAAAACCAGGATCCCAATCCACTTCAATAGCTTGAGCAGAAAGGTCAACGCTCTTGACAACCTGTTCAGAGAGGAACGGAACCAGCCGCTCCTTGACCCCGAAGGCATCTTTCAGGTTAGCCCTTACCACCATCACGTCGTTGGAACCGGTTTCCATCATATCAATGACTTTTCCCAGTTGATAACCTGCTACGGTTACGACCTGACAGCCGATAAGATCCTTCCAGTAATAATCACCTTCATCCAGTTCCGGCAACTGAGCCGAATCAACGATAATCTCGCAATTGGTCAGTAAATTCGCCGTATCACGATCGTCAACATCTTTAATCTTGATGATCAGATCCTGATTGTGGTGTTTCCAGCTGTCAATCTCGACCGGCCGCCAACCACTTTTTGTCTGGATAAACCAAGGTTGATAATCAAAAATGCTCTCGGCATCTTCGGTGGATGAAAACACTCTGAGCCAACCTCGGATGCCATAAGTCGACCCCATCTTGCCCAATACAATCGGGTTAGCGGGAACTTGTGGGCTGAGTTGCTTGCTCATTGTCACCACCGCAACAGATTATGCTGCTTTCTTGGCGTCTTTGATCAGCGAAGATACGCGATCAGAAACGGTTGCGCCCAGGCCGACCCAATGTTCGATACGGTCCAGATCTAAACGCAGCGCTTCTGCCTGACCGGTTGCGATCGGGTTGAAGAAGCCTACGCGCTCAATGAAGCGACCGTCGCGCGCATTGCGGCTATCGGTCACGACAACTTGATAAAACGGGCGTTTTTTCGCGCCGCCACGTGCCAAACGAATTGTTACCATAACATCCTCTTTAGTTAATAAAACAACCGGGCCCCATCGAGGAACGGGGCCCAGTGTCATATAAAAAGCCCCAAAATTTTACTCATTTTGGCGCAGAAAGCAATCTAAAGCGTATCAACCCGCGATATTTGTCCTTTCGACAAGGTTTTCGCTATTAGCGCCCCGGGAATCCCGGCGGCATCATACCTTTCATGCCGCGCATCATTTTCGCCAAACCGCCATTCTTCATTTTCTTCATCATCCGCTGCATATCGTCAAACTGCTTCAGCAGACGGTTCACGTCCTGAACCTGCATCCCCGACCCGCTCGCAATACGACGCTTGCGCGATCCCTTGATGATTTCCGGCTTCGCGCGTTCCTTATTCGTCATCGAATTGATTATCGCTTCCATACGCACCAGAACTTTGTCATCCATCTGCGATTTCACGTTATCCGGCAGTTGGCCCATTCCCGGCATTTTACTCATCATGCTGGCCATGCCGCCCATATTGCGCATCTGCTTGAGCTGATCCAGAAAATCGGTCAGATCAAATCCGTCGCCTTTTTTGAGCTTTTGGGCCAGTTTCTCAGCCTGAGTGCGATCGACTTTGCTTTCAATATCCTCGATAAGGGAAAGCACGTCGCCCATGCCAAGAATGCGCGATGCCACGCGCTCCGGGTGGAAAGGCTCCAGCGCGTCGGTTTTTTCCCCCACGCCGAGGAACTTGATAGGCTTGCCGGTGATATGGCGGATAGAGAGCGCCGCGCCACCTCGGGCATCGCCATCGATCTTGGTGAGGATAACCCCGGTCAACGGCAGGGCTTCGTTGAAGGCTTTCGCGGTGTTCGCCGCGTCCTGCCCGGTCATGGCGTCAACCACGAACAGGGTTTCCACCGGATTAATCGCCGCGTGAACCTGCTTGATTTCGTCCATCATGGCGTCGTCGACATGAAGACGGCCGGCGGTGTCCACCAACAGCACATCGTAGAATTTCAGCTTGGCGTGCTGCAGCGCCCGGCTGACGATATCAAGCGGCTTTTCCTGCGCATCGGAAGGGAAGAAATCGACCCCCACGCCTTGCGCCAGCGTCTCCAGCTGTTTGATGGCCGCCGGACGATAGACGTCGGCGGAAACCACCAGCACCTTTTTCTTCTGTTTTTCTTTGAGAAACTTACCCAGTTTACCCACGCTGGTGGTTTTACCCGCCCCTTGCAAACCGGCCATCAACACCACCGCCGGCGGCTGGGCGGCCAGATTCAGCTCGGCGTTAATCTCGCCCATTGAGCTGACAAGTTCGTTCTTGACGATTTTGACGAACTCCTGACCGGGGGTCAGGCTTTTGTTTACTTCGTGGCCCACCGCCCGTTCTTTTACGCGGTTAATAAAATCTCGCACCACGGGTAAAGCCACGTCGGCTTCAAGCAGCGCCATGCGAACTTCACGCAGCGTTTCTTTTATATTGTCTTCAGTCAACCGCCCGCGGCCGCTGATATTGCGCAATGTGCGCGATAGTCGATCGGTTAAATTTTCAAACATATCTCGTGCTCAATGTAAGACAAGCCGCCACCGCGACGCGAATGGCCCGGATTATACACGAAAGCGGCGGCGATCTCTGCGCCCGGAATGGAGAACAGTTGGTGCCCATGGAGACTAACGCTATACTGACGGTTCATTTTACTCAGTTGATATTGATTAACCTACTCGAATGTCTGTTTTCGCTATAGTGGCTTTAGTCGCCTACACACTCAGCCTCGGACTGATTATCCCCAGTCTGCTGCGCAAGAACAGTGCATATCGTCGGCTGGCGATATTTTCGGCCAGCGTTGCGCTTATCTGCCATGCGGTGGCGCTTTATCAACGGATTTTCGACGTCCATAGCGGCCAAAATCTGAGCCTGCTGAATATCGGTTCCCTTGTCAGCCTGATCATCTGCACCGTGATGACCATTGTCGCCTCACGTAACCGCGGCTGGTTTCTGCTACCCATCGTCTATACGTTTGCTCTGATCAATCTGGCTTTCGCCAGCTTTATGCCCGGCGAATTCATCACCCACCTGGAGGAAACGCCGGGACTGCTGTTCCATATCGGTCTGGCGCTGTTTTCCTATGCCACGCTGATTATCGCCGCCCTTTATGCGCTACAGCTGGTGTGGCTGGATTACCTGCTAAAAAATAAAAAACTGAGCTTCGCTGCCGATATGCCGCCGCTGATGAGCATCGAGCGCAAAATGTTCCACATCACCCAGATCGGCGTCATTCTTCTGACCCTGACGCTATGTACCGGTCTGTTCTATATGGATGACCTGATCAATAACAAAGAGAATCTGCATAAGGCGCTGTTTTCTTTGTTCGCCTGGTTTATTTACATCCTGCTGCTCTGGGGACACTACCACGAAGGATGGCGCGGACGGCGGGTCGTATGGTTTAGCCTGGTCGGCGCGCTGCTGCTGACGTTATCCTACTTCGGCAGCCGGGTGATACAGCACTTTGTTGCCGTCTGAGACGGTTTCCGCCGTAAAAAAAAGAGCCGCGCAGCCGCGGCTCTTTTTTTACGGCGACAGCCATTAGATATGTAACTCGGCCAGCTTGTCTTTCGGCAACGCCAGTGCGTCATTCTGGTTGATGCCAATGTCGTTATCGATAATGTGCCGGGCGATCTCCTGCGCTTCGGCCAGAGAGTGCATCTCATAGGTCCCGCACTGGTATTCGTTCAGCTCGGGGATTTTACGCTGATCGGTCACTTTCAGCACGTCGGCCATGGCGGCTTTCCAGGCATTCGCGACACGCTGTTCGCCAGGCGTGCCAATCAGGCTCATATAGAAGCCCGTGCGACAGCCCATAGGTGAAATATCGATAATCTCCACCCCGTCGCCGTTCAGATGATCGCGCATAAAACCGGCAAACAGATGCTCCAGCGTATGAATACCGCGTTCCGGCATCACTTCGATATTAGGACGGCAAAAACGCAGATCGAATACGGTAATGGTGTCGCCATGAGGGGTTTTCATGGTTTTTGCAACCCTGACGGCAGGCGCCGCCATGCGGGTATGATCTACAGTAAAACTATCTAGTAACGGCATAATGTCACCTCCTCATAGAAAAAATTCATTTTTTCTCGTTTCCGGGAAACTTTTCCTTTTTACGCGGGTCTGAATTTCTGAAAGACGCGCATTTATTATCATCATCCCTATTTAGAGATGTTTCTTTGGCCACATTGATTGTGGCCTTTTCTTTTTACTGCGCCGCCAGATATTCATCAAAACTGATTTTATCTTCCGCTTCAATCTGCCGCTGACGACGCCATGAACGTTCACTTTCCGCCGCCAGCTGTTCTTCTGTCAATACCTGCAGCGGCTCATGGCATAATATCTTACGATACTTTTCCGCCAGATGAAGTCCTACCCCGCCGCTGCCGCTTTCTTTCATCAGGTTCAGCAAGCGGGCGGAGAAGGTGTTTTCAGGATCATCAAAACCGGCGATCAGTTCATCACAAACCTGCTGATAATAGGGCTGAGCGTTACCGTCATCCAGCACCTCCGCCACTCGGCGTAAATCGGCGAATAACGACTTACCGACCTCGGCAATCGGATGCTGGTCCGTTTCACATCCCATTCCCACGGTTTGCCCCGGTTTACGGCCTTCGAGTATCACTCTATTCCAGTTTTTGCGGGTACATAGCAGTTCATCCGCGCTCATTTCCGGCGCATCCGCCAGCGCGCACCAAATCAGGAATAAATCAAGGAAACGCGCCTGACTGGCGCTGACGCCGATGGGTGAAAAAGGATTGATATCCAACGATCGCACTTCAATATATTCGATCCCGCCGCGCAGCAAGGCGTCGGAAGGAGATTCTCCCGGCCGGGTAACGCGTTTCGGTCTTATTGGCGCATAGAGCTCATTTTCAATCTGCAACGCGTTGGTGTTCAACTGTAAATAGCGGCCGTCTTTCTTCAGTCCAAGCTGCGCATACTCTGCGGAGGGAATCTTTATCGCCCGTTTCAATGCGGCCACGTAGGTGTCCAAATCGTTAAACGTAATGCCGAGATTGCTTTGCGTTTTATTAGTGTAGCCCAGATCGCTCAGCCGCAAAGATGTTGCATAAGGCAGGTAACACATTCCCTTATCGGTACGCATAAACGGCAGCGAGGTTTCCCTCCCTTGCAGGAAGGAAGAACAGATGGCCGGAGAAGCGCCGAAGAGATAGGGAATGACCCAGCCAAATCGGTAATAGTTTCGAATCAGCCGAAAATAGCCCGCCGAGATTTCCACTTTTCCGCTTTCCGCATCGCGGACGCCGGCCCGGGCTTGCCAGAACGCCAATGGCAACGAGAAATTGTAATGCACGCCGGCAATCGTCTGCATCAAGGCGCCGTAACGGTTTTTCAACCCTTCGCGATATAGCGTTTTAAAACGCCCAATGTTGGATGAGCCATACTGCGCCAGTTCAATCTCCTGCTCTTCGGCAATGAAGCATGGCATGCTCAACGGCCACATGCGCTCATCGCCCAAATTGCGGGCGACATGGCGATGAATATCGCTTAGGAACGCCAACAGATGGTCGATATCTTTATCGACCGGAGTAATGAATTCCAATAATGTCTCGGCGAAATCCGTGGTGATCCACGGATGCGTCAATGCCGCACCTAATTTCTCTGGATGCCCGGTGGTAGCCAGATGTCCGTTTGCCATCACGCGCAACGTTTCGCGTTCAATGCCGCGCTGGATACCGCTTACTGCCTGAGGATTATTTTCCAGCCAGGAAAGAGCCGGTGATATATCCGGGATCAAATCGACCTCCCGATGTTAAAAAGTAATGTTTATAAGCATAATTGAAACTCGACAGCGCTCACCAGATCTCATTTTTATCCGGTCAAGACCACCATGCCATGCCTTGTAAAGTTATCCCTGTCAGAACGATATAGCGCAGCGCTTTTCCGATACAAATAAAAATCGCCGAACTCATCCAGGGCATGCGCAGCCAACCCGCTAACACGCACAATAAATCGCCGGCAACCGGAACCCAGCTAAATAATAGCGCAGGCGGGCCATAACGCTGTAGCCAGCGTAGCGCCATCATATATCCGACCTGCGGTTTTGGCCGAGGCAGCAAGCGTCCGATAAATATATTGGTTAATCCGCCCAGGGTATTTCCCGCCGTCGCCACAATAATCAGCAAGACGGGCCTGGCGCTGTCAGAAACCAATAAGGTGACCAGCAACACCTCCGAACTGCCAGGCAACAATGTCGCACTCAGCAAGCTACTCCAGAAGAGAGAGAAAACCGCCCAGAATTCACTCACAGCTTACGAACATCAACCACCGCCATTTTCGCTCTTGCGGCCGCCTCAACGCCGTAATCCGCATCCTCAAACACCACGCAGTGTTCTGGCGCAACGGCGATAAGCTCGGCGCAACGCAAAAAGGTATCGGGGAAAGGCTTATGATTCTCGACATCATCCGCGCCCACAATTGCATCAAAATAGTCATGCAGACCCAGATGTTTTAACAGTTTGTCGGCCATGCCATGCGTACTCCCGGTTCCGACGGCCATCGGGCGGCGTCCGCGATAGGATTTGACGATGTCGATAAGCGGCAGGGGTTTTACCGTGTCCAACAGCATTTCTTCCGCCAGGGCGGTTTTTTCAGCCGCCAGCCGATAAGGATCGATATCAACCTGATGACTGCCGATAATCACCTGAGCAATACGCCAGGTGGGAGACCCATTCAGCGCGGTCATGGCTTTGGCATCATAGGTCATCCCGTATTTTGCCAGGACCTTATTCCACGCTTTGTGATGTGTTGGTTCCGTATCGAGGATGGTGCCGTCCATATCAAAGATTAGGCCTTGATAGCGATCGTACATCATGACTCCATGCTCACTGAAAACGAGGAACTACTTTATCGCAAAGTGAAAACGTTGTCGCTTATTCAATAATGTCATGAAAACAAGGCCGTTGGCGGCGCTATGGACAAACGATAAGGCAGACTGACGATATGCGGCCTATGCATTGAAAGACTCAGGAGAGGATGGGGTAAGGTTGGAAATTCAGATGGGGTTGCCCAGAGTTATATGGTGCATCCGGGAGGATTCGAACCTCCGACCGCTCGGTTCGTAGCCGAGTACTCTATCCAGCTGAGCTACGGATGCATTGATGATTCTTTGTACAACGTAGCGTTTACTCGACACTACTAATACCCGAAAGCGGGTTGCTGCCATTCCATAGTAATATGGTGCATCCGGGAGGATTCGAACCTCCGACCGCTCGGTTCGTAGCCGAGTACTCTATCCAGCTGAGCTACGGATGCATTGATAATGCTTTGTACAACGTAGCGTTTGCTCGACACTACTGATACCCGGATAGCGGGTTGCTGCCATTCCACACTAAGATGGTGCATCCGGGAGGATTCGAACCTCCGACCGCTCGGTTCGTAGCCGAGTACTCTATCCAGCTGAGCTACGGATGCAAAATAAATGGCGGTGAGGGAGGGATTCGAACCCTCGATGCAGCTTTTGACCGCATACTCCCTTAGCAGGGGAGCGCCTTCAGCCTCTCGGCCACCTCACCAAACACTACCTGCGATTGCCACGAAAACTTCTTATTGGCGCTCACCGGTACTGCGTGGCGCACATATTACTTTCCCGGACTTATAAGTCAAACAATTTTTCCCAACTTGGGTTTGTTTGCGCAATTCCCGCCCAAGACGAGCAGATTCACAACAAAAAGCGCATTTTATCAACAAAAAAACAGATGCTTATCTTATTGGTGAAAAAAGATAATCAAAGAAGATAAAGCGTGTTGATCAACATGCGGAAGGGAAAAACGCGGGAAATAACAATAGCGCCCCGTTTCTGCGAGACGCATTGTCAATCAATAGGATGTCGGTTGAGATTTCTCTGCCTGAATTCGCTGGTAGATCTCTTCACGGTGGACAGAAACCTCTTTAGGAGCGTTAACGCCAATACGCACCTGATTGCCTTTTACCCCTAGTACGGTAACCGTTACCTCATCGCCAATCATGAGGGTTTCGCCAACTCGACGAGTCAAAATAAGCATTCTTTGCTCCTTGAAAGATTATAAAGAGTCGGGTCTCTCTGTCTCCCCGTCATTATCCATCATGTGCCGTGAAAACGTAAACCTAGATGGTAATGTTGACCTTCACCATCTCACTCATTGTTTGTCGCTACTTTCAGTTTAGTCGATATAAGTAGCTTGTGCCTTTGTTATCGCAACAAGACGCCAAGCCGATCCAACTTCCAACCTCTGAAGATGGCGTCTTGTGCATCTTGCTTGCCGGAAGCCTTTCCGGCAAGACAAAAGCGCCAGAACCAACGAAGTAATGGCGCTTTTGTTAGGATAACACTCTGATTTAAATATTTATAACTTATCAGTCACCCAAGATTCAATACTGGCTAACGCCGCGGGTAAAGCGGCAATATCGCTGCCGCCGGCCTGCGCCATATCAGGACGCCCACCGCCTTTCCCCCCGACCTGCTGAGCGACATATCCGACCAGTTCTCCGGCTTTTACGCGGTCGGTCAGGTCTTTCGTCACCCCGGAGATAAGGCTAACCTTACCCCCTTCCGTGGTCGCTAACACAATGATGGCCGACCCTAATTGGTTTTTCAGATCGTCCACCATGGTACGCAGCATTTTAGGCTCAACGTTGTCCAACCGGGTGACCAGCAGTTTCGCACCGTTGATATCCAGCGCTTTGCCTGAAAGTGAGGAACTTTCCTGCGCCGCCTGTTGTGCTTTCAACTGTTGAAGCTCTTTTTCCAGCGTACGGGTCCGTTCAAGTACAGAACGTACCTTATCGGCCAGATTATTGCTATCCCCTTTCAGCAGTTGTGTAACATCCTGCAAAACGTCGCTCTGACGGTGCAGCACAGATAGCGCGTTTTCCCCCGTTACCGCTTCAATACGACGGATACCGGCAGCCGTACCGGACTCGGATACGATCTGGAACAGACCGATATCCCCGGTACGGTTGGCGTGCGTACCACCGCACAGTTCGATAGAAAAATCACCCATGGTTAATACCCGGACATGATCTTCGTATTTCTCGCCGAAAAGGGCCATAGCCCCTTTTTCTCTGGCATCGGACAGCGCCATGACTTCTGTTTCTACCGCCAGGTTACGACGAATCTGGGCGTTAACGATATCTTCAACCTGACGAACCTGCTCAGGCTTCATCGCTTCAGAGTGAGAAAAGTCGAAACGGAGGTAGCTATCGTTGACCAGCGACCCCTTCTGCGCGACGTGATCGCCCAGCACCTGACGCAACGCGGCGTGTAACAGGTGCGTCGCCGAATGGTTAAGGCGAATACGGTTACGGCGCGCGCTATCGACAATCGCGTCTACGCTATCATTCACGCGCAGCACGCCTTGCGTCAGCTTACCGATATGGCCGATCGCCTGACCATATTTCTGCGTATCCTGAACGGCAAAACTCACGTTCACGCCTTTTAATTCGCCCCGATCGCCGACCTGGCCGCCGGATTCACCATAAAATGGCGTTTCATTCAGAATAACGACCGCTTCTTCGCCCGCGGCAACCTGATCTACCGCGTTGCCATTGTGATAGAGCGCAATGACTTTTGCCTGCTGGCGCGTTTGCTCGTAGCCGCAGAAAGGCGTTTTGGCATCCACACGAACAAGATTATTGTAATCCACGCCAAACCCGCTGGCTTCACGCGCGCGCTGACGCTGCGCGTCCATTGCCCGGTCAAACCCTTCCTCGTCCACTTTCAGGCCGCGCTCACGGCATACATCAGCCGTCAGATCGATCGGGAAACCATAGGTGTCATACAACCGGAAAGCGGTTTCTCCATCGAGAGTATCGCCTTGCAGATTTTTGATCTCTTCATCCAGGAGGGAAAGACCGCGTTCCAGCGTACGGGCGAATTGCTCTTCTTCCGTTTTCAGCGCTTGCTCGACAATCGCCTGCTGGCTCTTCAGTTCGTCGGCCGCGGAGCCCATTACCTCAATCAGCGGCGCGACCAGCTTATAGAAGAAGGTGTCCGTCGCCCCCAACATATTTCCATGGCGAATCGCCCGGCGGATGATACGGCGCAACACGTAGCCACGGTTTTCATTGGAAGGCATTACGCCATCGGAAACCAGGAAAGCGCAAGATCGGATATGGTCGGCAATTACGCGCAGCGACTTATTATCCAGGTCGCTCGTACCCACCACTTTAGCTACGGCGGCAATCAACGTCTTGAACAAATCGATCTCGTAGTTCGAGTTCACATGTTGCAGCACCGCGGAAAGGCGCTCCAAACCCATTCCGGTATCCACCGAAGGCTTGGGCAGCGGCAGCATCGTTCCGTCGGCCTGACGGTTGAACTGCATAAACACCAGGTTCCAGATCTCGATATAGCGATCGCCATCTTCTTCGGGGCTTCCCGGCGGGCCGCCCGCTACGTGATCGCCATGGTCATAGAATATTTCAGAACAGGGACCGCAAGGACCGGTGTCGCCCATTTGCCAGAAGTTATCTGAAGCATAAGGCGTTCCTTTATTATCTCCGATACGGATAATGCGCTCGTGGGGAACGCCAATTTCGTTGGCCCAGATGCCATATGCCTCATCATCCGTGGCGTATACCGTTACCCACAGTTTCTCTTTCGGCAGGTTGAACCACTGCGGCCCGGTCAGCAGTTCCCATGCGTAATGGATAGCCTGCTGCTTGAAATAGTCGCCGAAGCTGAAATTACCCAGCATTTCAAAAAAGGTATGATGGCGTGCGGTATAACCAACGTTTTCCAAATCGTTGTGCTTGCCGCCCGCGCGCACGCAGCGTTGTGACGTCGTCGCTCGCGAATAGCCACGCTTATCCAGCCCAAGAAACACGTCTTTAAACTGGTTCATACCCGCATTGGTGAACAACAAAGTCGGATCGTTATCCGGCACCAGAGAACTGCTGGGAACAATCTGGTGTCCTTTGCTATGAAAAAAATCGAGAAACGCTTGACGGATCTCAGCGGTGCTCTTGCTCATAATTGTCCTGGAATCAAGCTAAAAGAACAGATCGTGGGCAAGGTTAGTGCAGCATGCTGACGCTACCGTGCAACTCACGAACAAAAAAGTGGGAATAAGATAAATTTTCTTCGATGGGAAGTAAAATCCCGTATGCGTTCAATCTGAAAAATTCGCGTAAATGGATTGGATTTCTTCATGGGAAAAACCACGATACAGCAGATATCGCTGAAGTTTTGCTTTTTCTTTCCATTCAACGGGCAAAAGAGGCCCGAATTTTCGTTCCGCCGCAGATTTGGCCAATTCGCACCAATCGATATCACATTCGGCTAACGCAGCAGCGATGATCGCCTTGTCGATACCTTTCTGGCTTAGTTCGGCCCTGATGCGCTGCATCCCGTACCCTTTAAGGCTACGGCCGCTGATATAGCGACGAGCAAAGCGCTCATCGTCCAGCCAGCCATGATCGGTGCAATAGGCGATGGCTGACTCGATCTCCTCAACGGAACGCGCGGCCATTTCCTCGGCATAGACATCGGCATCGGCTTCCGCCGTGACCGCCTTGTGCTGATACGCCGCAAGTTTGCGGCGTATCTCAACTTCACTATGGTCGCGGACGGAAAGCACATTCATCGCATAGCGTAACGGTTTACTCATTCAGCAATCCAATGAACGGCGTTACGGCAAAGATTAAAACTCCGCATTACCTTCGCCAGCGACGGCTTCATCGTAAACATCGCCAGCGGCAGTTGGAGACAATTCATTGCCTTTATGCAACAGCATGTCACGCAGTTTCTTGTCCAGCTCAGCGGCAATGGCAGGATTTTCTTTCAGGAAATTACCGGCATTGGCTTTACCCTGCCCTATTTTTTCGCCATTGTAGCTGTACCAGGCGCCGGCTTTTTCAATCAGCTTATGCTTAACGCCCAGGTCGACAAGCTCACCGTGAATGTTGATCCCCTCACCGTACAAGATCTGGAATTCGGCCTGCTTGAAAGGCGCCGCCACTTTATTTTTCACCACCTTGACGCGGGTTTCGCTGCCGACCACTTCATCGCCTTCCTTGATAGAGCCGATGCGGCGGATATCCAGACGAACGGAGGCATAAAATTTCAGCGCATTACCGCCGGTGGTGGTTTCAGGGTTACCGAACATCACCCCGATCTTCATACGAATCTGGTTAATGAAAATCAGCAGCGTATTGGCCTGTTTCAGGTTACCCGCCAATTTACGCATCGCCTGACTCATCATTCGAGCGGCCAGCCCCATATGCGAATCACCGATTTCACCTTCGATTTCGGCTTTAGGGGTCAACGCCGCGACGGAGTCGACGATGATGACATCCACCGCGCCGGAGCGCGTCAGGGCATCACAGATTTCCAGCGCCTGCTCGCCGGTATCCGGCTGGGAACACAGCAGGTTATCGATGTCTACGCCAAGTTTCTTGGCATAAATCGGGTCCAGCGCATGTTCCGCGTCAATAAAGGCACAGGTCTTGCCCTCCCGCTGAGCGGAGGCAATCACCTGCAACGTCAGGGTTGTTTTACCTGATGATTCAGGACCGTAAATCTCAACGATACGGCCCATCGGCAAGCCGCCGGCGCCCAATGCAATATCAAGAGACAGAGAGCCGGTAGAAATCGTTTCAACATCCATTGAGCGATCTTCGCCCAAACGCATGATAGAACCTTTACCAAATTGCTTTTCGATCTGACCCAATGCTGCTGCCAGTGCCTTTTGTTTGTTCTCATCAATCGCCATTTCTGCTCCTGTCATGCGGCGTAAAGCGTTCTCTACGCGGCCACTTAATCACGGGTTACCGAATAATTGCTGATATTATACTGTATACACATACAGCATCAAGATTATTTTTGCAGAAACTCATCAAGCAGCGTTTGCAGCGCAAAATGGACCGACTGCAAACGTACCGCGTTTCTGTCGCCGCTGAATAACGCTTTGCGGGTAAAGGCGTGCCCCTGATTATCGGTAAAGCCAAACCATACCGTGCCTACCGGTTTTTCATCAGACCCGCCGTCCGGCCCGGCAATACCGCTAACAGAGACGGCAAAATCCGCGCCGGCCGCCAGCAGCGCTCCGGCCGCCATTTCCTGCACCACCTCGGAACTCACCGCGCCATAGTTCGATAACGTATTTTCATTAACCTTAACCAAGTCCTGCTTGGCCTGGTTGCTGTACGTAACAAAACCATAATCAAACCAGCCGGAACTGCCGGCGATATCGGTGATTATTTTAGCCAGCCACCCTCCGGTGCAGGACTCTGCGCAGGTCATTTTTGCGCCGCGCGCCTTGAGCCGATCGCCGACCAGGCCGCTTAACCGTAAAATGTCTGTTTCCGCCATTGCCGTATCATCTTAATCAGGAGTTAATAAATCAGGGTAGCACTTTTCCTTGGAAAAGAGGCTGGATCACCCTATATGCGAAACGTCTCGCAAGGAAGAAATGTTACATTACCCACAGGCGAGGCCGGTTCTTCTTCCCGCTTTGCTTCATGGTCAATATCAGTCAAAATGACCCCAAAGAGGCCCTTTCGGGCTAAAAATCCATTAGGGAGACTCTTGATGCGACCTTCTTTTCTAAAAAACATCGGTATTATAAGCAATAGTGATTCAGATGAAATCTGCAGCAGCATCATCATTGATCGTCCGGCTGAAACCCTGTTTGCGCTGTGGCGTAAACCAGAAACGCTGCCGGTTTTAATGAATCATTTCGCTACCATCGACATTCTTAACCATACCGATTCACGATGGCGCGTTAACACCCCCTTCGGCGCGCTGATTGAATGGCAGGCAAGAATTGTTGATGAAGCCCCCGGGGAATATATCTACTGGCGTTCTCTGCCAGGCGCGCGCATTCCCAATGAAGGACGATTATCGTTCAAACCGGCCCCGTCAGGCGCCGGAACAGAAGTCACCTTGATGATTCGCTTCGATCCGCCGGGCGGACTGCTGGGGAAAAAAATCAGCCAGATGTTCGACATCTTATCCAAGGATATGTTGACGAAAACGCTCTCTCGTTTCAAAAAACTGGCAGAAAGCGACGGTGCCCCCAAAGAAAATGACCACCCGTAATATATTGTCAGACCATTACTTACCCTATTAGAAAAACAGCTAACGGGAGATTAAATGCTGGAGTTGATTCAAACCATCGGACTTGGCTTAGTACTGATTTTACCCCTCGCCAATCCCCTGACAACGGTGGCGCTGTTTTTGGGGCTGGCGGGAAATATGAGTTACCGCGAACGGAATCGGCAGATATTTCAGGCATCGTTATACGTTTTCCTCATTCTGACCGGCGCATTTTATAGCGGGCAAATCGTTATGAATACCTTTGGTATTTCCATTCCCGGGTTGCGTATTGCCGGCGGGCTGATTGTGGCTTTTATTGGTTTCCGTATGCTGTTTCCGGTGCAGAAACCGGAGCACGCGCCGGAAGTGACAAGTAAAGCCGATGAAATCCATAACAGCGAATCCTCCAGTGTGGTCAATATCGCCTTTGTGCCATTGGCAATGCCCAGTACCGCAGGGCCGGGGACCATCGCGCTTATCATCAGTTCCGCATCGCAAATAAAAAGCGGTTTGGATATTACGCCGTGGGTGCTTACGGTCGCTCCGGTCCTGACGTTTATAATTGTCAGCCTTATTCTGTGGCTCAGCCTGAAAAGTTCAGGATTTATTATGCGACTGGTTGGGAAAAGCGGCATTGAGGCCATTTCCCGCCTGATGGGCTTTCTGTTGGTATGTATGGGCGTTCAGTTCGTCATCAACGGCACATTAGAGATTATCGCCACCCTTCATTAGGTGGGGCGATGCCAATACCAGGCCGGCGGATAGTCGAATTTACTCGCCGGCCTATCCCTTGACAGTATCCGTATGCAGTGCTTGATTTAAGGTAAAAACGGTTCGATTCGTTTCCCCACCCACCTTGAATAAAGGCATTAATATGTTCACTCGTCGCAAATTTATATTGGCAACATCAGGAGCATTTATTTTCCCCGCCTTACCAAACCAGGCTCTCGCTTCTCAGGCCGTTTTCAAAAATGATCAAGTCAGCCGCGATATTCAACAAGCATTATTAACGCATTTTAAAGACGGCAAACTCTCCGCATCCCTCGCCGCCCACATTATCGACGTCGGCCTGGACTGGCAGTTACCTGAAATTGAAGTGAGCAAGATCGATTGCATCGTCGCTTATGCATTTGGCAATCGTCCTAATAAACAAAGCGCGGGTTCGGCGGGAAGCAGTGAAAACCTGGTTGGATTACCCGATCCAGGGCCGACTAATGAAGCCCTAGCCGATACCGTTTATCAAATTTATAAGCTGAAACCGGTACCTATTTATGCCCAGTGGGAAATCGCCCGGTTTCTGACATCCAAATATAAATTGGATAAAGAACTCTTCTCCGTTGAGCCGGTAAAGAACAGTGATGGAACGATAACCTATCTCAGTACCGATGGCGTCGCCAAAGCTATCGTTGACAAAGAGGGGAGCGCCGAAAAATTAGGCAATGTTGCGGTGGTGGCTCATCAGGATCACGCCAAACGATGTATTCAAACGTCGAATAGCATCGGTTTACGTGCTTTTGCGGTAAAAGAAGTGGCATTACCCACCCAGTATGATGAATTATCAGGCCAGCCTTGGACACGTGACCGCGAAACGTATTTACTACATGATATGTTCGTACAAATGCGCAACCTCAGAGATAAAAGAATCAAGGAGCTCTATCCCCAGGGTTGAAATATAAATTAAACGTTTTTTTTGAGCGTGTTGGAAGTATCATAGATTCTGTGTCATTTCTGTAATATATCCGCCAAAAGAAATGACACATGTCCCTAAAATTATTCCCCTCTCATTACGCTGGCTGCCAAAAGGAAGCCCCAGGAAGTAAACGTCACTTTTGCGCCCTATGTTTTAACCGGTACTCCCTGATAAAGCCCTGCGGCCGGTAGATCAGCATGACGATAAGGCCCAGCCCGATAAGCATCAGGCGCAGCGAGGCCAGTTGGCTTGGCGTAAGCCAGGAGACGTAATCATTGAGAAAGCGCGTGCCTTCCAGCAGCAAAATGACGGTGGCCGAACTCAGCAGGACGCCGACATTGCTGCCGCGCCCGCCGATAATTACCGCCATAAAGGCATAGGCGGTGATCGCCGGACCAAACTGGGTGGGATCGATATATTGATAATAAAAAGCATGAAAACAGCCGGCGACGCCGATCGCGCCGCCGCCCAGGGCGAACAGACGTAACCGGAAGGAGAGAACGCTCTTGCCCAGCGTTGCGACCACCAGCGGATCGTCGCGCAGCGCCCGGGCGGTCCGGCCGAGCGGAGCCCGCGCCACGCCTTCATACAGCAAAAATATCGCCGCCAGCGCCCCCAGGACCACCAGCAAAAAAGCGCCGTCTCCGCCAATCAGGCGCGGTATGCCGGATATCCCCAGACTTCCCCGGGTAAGCCACTCTTCATGGACGATCGCCAGTTTGAGACTTTCGGCAAAGCCGAGCGTGACTATCGCCAGGTAGTCATCCGACAGGCGAAGCGAGATAAGGCTCACCAGCGCGCTGGCCAGGGCGGTGATCAGCACCGCCGCCAGCATGGCAAGCCAGGGATCCCAATGCCACTGCACGGTTAATTGCCCGCAGAGATAAGCGGCCAGCATATAAAAACCAAACAGCCCGAAGTTGACCAGGCCGGATAATCCCCATTGCATATTGAGCGCCAGGCCGACAATGGCGGAGATCGCCACCAGCACCAGAATAGAAAACAGATAAGCAGTCATTTTTTCACCCACTGAGCGCCTAACAGGCCGGACGGTTTTAGCATCAGCAACAGGCTGAGCACCAGAAAAGCCACCAAGGTGCGGTAGTGAGGCGGCAATATCATCGTCGACAGTTCGCTTAGCATCCCCATAATCAGCGCACCCGCAATGGCCCCCAGCGGATTACTCAGGCCGCCCAGAATGGCGGCGGCAAAGACCGGCAGCACATAGTTCCACCCCATCAGGGGGTCCAGCGTCGAATCCAACCCGATAAGCATGCCGGCGATGGCCGATAGCGCGCCGGATAAAATCCAGGTCATCGATACCACCCGCTGATGGGATATACCGCGCGTCGCCGCCAGATCCGGGTTATCAGCCACCGCCCGCATGGCGCGGCCCAGGCGCGTATAATGGAAGATCAGGCCTATCAGCGCCAGACAGCCGAAACTGATGCCGGCGGTCAACAGTTGCTCATGATTAATGCGCAGGCCGCCCCACAGCAAGGGACGGGCGACCTCCACCGCGTAGCCGACCGGGGTGCCGCCGGCGAAAAAGCGCACCAGATTTTCCAGAATCAATGCCACGCCCATTGACGCCACCAGCAGCGTAATGCTGGATCGCCCGAGCAGACGGCGGTAGACCAGCAGGTCGATCGCCACCGCCAACAGCGCCGCCAGCACGGTGCCGAGCAGGCAGGCAAGCGGCAGGCTGAGACCGAATAGCGTATTGCACCAATAAATCAGATAGGCGCCGGCGGTGACCATGGCTCCGATGGCAAAGTTGGCGAAGCGCAGTACGCTGAAGGTCAAGGAGAGAGCCAATGCGGGCAAGGCAACCAATACGCCGGTCACCGCCCCGTTAAATAACAGTTGCATCATTGCGCGTGGCCCAAAAAAAGAGCGTGTAAGTGTGCGTTCCGCGCCAGCTCGGCCGCCGGCGCCAGCAGTCTTACCTGACCGGCGACCAGCACCAGGCCGGTATCCGCCACGGAAAGGCCGAGTTTGACATTCTGTTCAATCATCAGCAGCGTAATACCGGTGCGGCGTATTCGGGCGATACTCTCGAACAATAGCCCGGCATTGCGCGGCGACAACCCGGCCGAGGGTTCATCAAGCACCAGAAGCGACGGCTCCAGCATCAGGGCCGACGCCATCGCCACCATTTGCCGCTGTCCGCCGCTCAGCAAGCCGGTGGTTTTACTCAGATGAGGGCGCAGCTCGGGGAAAAGATCCAACGCCTTTTCCATTCTGGCCCGCAGGGTTTTGGCGGATTGTTTGCGGTGCGCGAACTCGCCGCTGGTGCGCAGATTGTCGCTGATGTTCATATTGGGAAAGATATTTTTTTCTTGCGGAACATAGGCCAGACCCAGCCGGGCGCGCTGCGGCGCCCGGCTGGCGGTAATGTCGCGGCCGTCCAGTTCAATTCGGCCGTCGGAGACCGCCAGCAGCCCCACCAGCGTTTTCAGCAAGGTGGACTTGCCGGAACCATTCGGTCCGATGATGGTTAGCGCCCCTCCCGCCGGGACGTCGAGATTGATGCCATGAAGAATATTTTTCCCATGATAACCGGCATACAGCCGTTCAACTTTTAATGCGGTTGCCATGGTTACATCCCCAGATAAGCCTGCTGCACGCGACGATCGGCGGCAATGGTCTCGAAGCTGCCCTGAGTCAGCACCCGCCCTTCGGCCAATACGTAAACCGTATCGCACAGCGCCGCCATCAACGCCATATTGTGCTCGACCACGGCAAAGGTTTTGCCTTGCGCGCGCAGCGCGAGGATGAAAGCGACCAGCTCATCGATCGTTGCCGGATTCACGCCGGCGGCCGGCTCATCCAGCAGGATCACCGCGGGATCGCTCATCAGCGCCCGGCATAGCTCCAGCAGTTTTTTTTGCCCTCCGGACAGGCTGCCGGCCGGCTCATTGCGCAGCGCGCGCAAATGAACGCGCTCCAATAACGCCAGGGCTTTGTCGATCGCCGCCTGTTCCGCACGCCTTGCGTCTTTAGGGGTCAGGAAGATGCGCCATAGGGCATCGCCCGGCTGACGCGGGGCGGCCAGCAATAAATTCTCCAGCAGCGTGAGGCTATCAAGCTCGCGGGAAAGCTGGAATGTACGGCTAATACCCAGCGCGGCGCGCCGGTGTATCGCCAGCCGGGTGATATCTCGCTCGCCCCAACACACCTGACCGGCGTCCGGCGTCAGGGCGCCGGCCAAAATATTAAACAACGTGGTTTTACCCGCGCCGTTTGGGCCGACAATCCCGGTGATCCGGCCCGGCTCCACCACCAGCGAGGTTTGTTGCAGCGCCGCCACCCCGCCAAAGGCGTGGGAAACATTGCGGGCGGTGAGCCGGTAACCGGCGGGCACGCTTTGCGACGCCGACATCATTTCAAAACATCCACCTGCTGGTTAACCCCATCGCGAATAATGAAATGACCGTATAGGCGGTTGAGCTGGTCGCCGGTGGGGGTAAAGGTAAACTGGGAGCCCGCTCCGCTATAGGCGATGTTTTTACCGGCGCGCAGCGCGTTAAGCCCCGCGACCGGGCTTTCGACTTTTACGCCTGGGCCGTTGACGACGTCCGGGATCGAGCGGGCAAATACCCGCGGCTCCGCGCTGCCGGATTTTTCAATCGCCAGGGCCAGAACGGAGATTTCATCCCATACGTTAGACGGAAAGATCGCCAGCGTATTGGGGGAGATACCCGCCTTTTCGGCAAAAATATGATAGGCGGCGGAATCTTGCGGCGGAATGGATTGGATATGATGAATCCCCTCCGCTACCGCTTTGCCGACGTTTTTGACAAAGGCGCCTTCGGCGTCCGCCGCCGAAGAATTGGCGTAGAGGGTACTGTTAAAGCCGCTGCGGTATATTTCCCGCGCAATGGCGGATAAGTCCGGCAGATAGCTGGGGACGAAAACGGCGTCCGGTTTTTGGGCAAAGGCTTTCTCCACTTCCGCCCGATAGGAGGGCTGGCCGGGATTGTAATAAACGGTATCCAGAACGCGCCCGCCGGCGGCGGTAAACTCCTGGATAAAAGGATCGACCATGCTCAGGGTGAACGGCGTGTGCAGCACCAGCAGGGATGCGGTATGCGCCCCGTCCTTAACGGCGGCGCGGGCGAACGCCTTGCCCCAGTCCCGGCCGGTGGCCTGGAAGCGCCACACCAGCCCCTGATTATCCCCCTGGGTGATCTCATCACCGGAGCCGGTGACCAGCAGCGGGATGCCTTTCTCAATGGTCAGTGGTTTCACGGCCATGGCCACGGCGCTGCTCCATAGCCCGACGATGGCGGAAACGCGGGAGACGTCGATTAATTTTCGCGCCGCCGCGACGCCCGCCGTGGGGTTGCTCTCATCGTCGGCGACGATAATTTCGATCTTGCGTCCGTTCAGCACGCCGCCCGCGTCCTGATTGATAAATTCGGCGGCTTTCCCGGCCGCTGCCGCCATGCCGGCGCCATAGGCGCCGCCTCCGCCGCTCAGCGGCACCAATACCCCGATACGAATCGGTTCCGCCGTCTGCGCCCCGGCCATGTGGGAGAACGCCAGTACGGCCAGAAGGGATAGCGCGAAACGCCGGATAACGCCGAACAGCTTATGACCAGCCAAGGTGAATAAAAACGTCATGAACCACTCCTGCAATAAATGCCGAACACTCTGGCGATACGAACTCAGCCAATCTGTAATGCCTGATTAAAGCGATTGAAAAACCCGCACAGCGCAATACGCAAGGTGAGCTCGACGATTTGCGATTCGCTGAACTGCGCCCGCAGGCGGTCGAACAATCCGTCGCGGATACGCTGAGGCGACTGGGTTACCGCAATGGCGTATTCAACCACCAGTTTATCCACCTCGCTCAGTTCAGGATGTTGGGCGTAATCCAGCAGTTCGCGCACACCCTCCGTCGATATGCCTTCCACCGCCAGACGGGGAGCATGGTTATCCACGCAATAGGTACATTCATTAATCAGCGAAACCACCACGATGCTCAGTTCGATATAACGTTGGGCGATGCCGCCGCGCGCCTTGAGCTCCAGCAGCAAACCGAACAGATGCTCCGCCGCCGGCCGCACATGCGACATCACCGAAAACTGATCGACAAATACTGCGCCATTTTGGGTATAACGCCGGAACAGCTCCCCCAGCGGCCCATCAAATGTGCGGGGATCCGGTTCGGAAATACGGGGCATAATTTCTCCTGAATAAACGGGGATTAACGAGGATTGGCGTTATCGTTGCGATAGCGGCTGCCGTCATGGGTTGGCGGCAGATAAGGGTCGCCGGCGAACAGTTTCTCCCGCAGCGTTCCCGGCGCATAGGCCGTTTTATAGGCCCCCCGCCGCTGAAGTTCGGGGATCAACAGCCTGACGATGTCTTCAAAGGTTCTGGGCGATTCCACGTAGGCGAGGTTAAAACCGTCGATACCGGTATCCGCCACCCAGGACTGCAACTCATCGGCGACGTGGGCGGCATCGCCCACCACCACCGGCCCGCGCCCTCCCACCGAAACGAACTCCACGGCGTCGCGCACCGTCCAGATGCGGTTGGGATCCAGAATGCTAAAGGATGCCAGCGCTGATTGCCCGGCATCGGTATCGACATAGGCCAGCGTATCGTCAGGGTGATAACGCGAAAGATCGATACCGGTCCAGCCGGCCAGCAGCGTGCGGGCGCCGTCATAGCTTGCCCGCGCCAGATAGTGGTGGAAACGCGCATTCGCCAGCGCCATGCTATCGTCGACGATAACGGTAAACATGGCGAAAATACGCACGGAATCAGTGGGGCGGCCCGCCTTAAGCAGGTCAGCGCGGAGCGCATCCACGGTACGGCGCAACCCATCGCGCGTCGGCGCGCCGACAAAAATGCACTCCGCGTGCTGCGCCGCGAACCGGGTACCGCGCACGGAACCGCCAGCCTGGAAAAGAACCGGCGTACGCTGCGGCGAGGGTTCGCACTGATAAATCCCGTGCGATTGAAAATAGGGCCCCTGATGCTCGACGCGCCGTATTTTATCGGGATCCGCGTAGACGCCCCGCTCCTGATCGCGTAGCACCGCGCCCTCTTGCCAGCTGCCTTCCCACAGCTTATAGCAAAGGCTCAGGTAATCATCGGCGCGATCGTAGCGCTGGTCATGGGATAACGGCTGAGAAAGTCCCAGGCTTGCCGCGCCGCTGGAAAGATAAGAGGTGACGATATTCCAGGCTATCCGCCCTCCGGTCAGATGGTCGAGGGTGGAAAACCGGCGTGCGAGCAAATAGGGAGGCTCATAGGTCACCGAGGCGGTGACGCCGAAACCGAGATGTTGCGTAGCCTGCGACATCAGCGGGACCAGAGGGAAAGGGTCGTTCATCGGCACCTGCGCCGCATGGCGTAGCGCGCTGTCTGCCGAATCGCCATCAACGTCGTAAATACCCAGCACATCCCCCAGAAACAGACCGTCAAATAACCCGTCTTCAAGTAACCTGGCCAGACCGATCCAGTACTGTGGCTGCAGATAACGGAGGGAGTTATCCTGGGGTGAAGTCCACTGTCCAGGCGCCAAATGTCCGATGCAATTCATCATGAACGCATTAAAACGTATCTCTTTGGTCATTAGCCATTTCCACCATGGTAAGGCCTCTCGGAAATACGACTATCTAATCCGAGCTTACCGCTTAGCCTGCTTGTTATTATTTATTAAGGCATTGGCCCGCCAGGGCGCAAAACACATATTTTTTCTAATGAAAGTTAAAAAATGGCGAAAGAGGCAATGCAGGACGATAGCCCATTATGTAGGAATGATAAGATATTGACGCTGATAATTGAGCGCCTTTTCTTAACGTTGATGAGTCGCGGACTAATGACTATTGATTTTTTTGGGGGGATTACCGCGGCACTGGTTAAGCAAGCCAAATTACACAGCATTTTTCTCGTTGTCCCACCCGAGCACATCAAGGCGCGTATTGTACAGAGTCTTGAGCATAGAAACCCAGGATGGGTCGATTTTATTTTATCGCTTGGAGGGATCGATCAAGCAACCTCGCACTTTATAAAACAGCAGGAGAATATGTTCAGCCTAAATGAGACTATTAGCACATATAAGCACGCAATAATCGAAGTGGATGATATAGCAGATCTATCCGATGAAACGCTACTGGAGAATATTCTACGCCCCATTTATTAGCATTCTGAAATAGCGAGAAAACAGAACAAGAATTTTTGTAACGAATACTTTTCAATCACCTATAGAATGCATCATGGTCAAACGTATCGGGCAATATGCCATCCTTTTAATAGGACAGAAAATCCGCCGCCAAATCAGGAAGACAAGATATTCACCCTAATAGATTTTAAAAAATATTAATAAAACGCTTATTATTGATAATCGAACAAAGTAATGAAATGAAAAATATGATACTTCGATTTTTGGCATACTCAATACCTGTACGTCCAACTCTATATCCCAAAACTGAAAAGCGAATCATAGCTATGCTTTCAGCAAAGCCCCTCCCGGCGTAGATTACTAACCCACTGATTTTTATTCATATTACCCCACATCTTAGTAAGCCTTTGACTATTACATAAAAAATAGCAGTAAATCAAAAACACCATAAGATATTATATGAGTTATTCTTCCTACACACGGAGTTCTTCATACGATAAAATAACATGTTCGACAAAAGCAGGACGTTTTTTTAATTCTTCATAATATTTCTCTATGAGTGGATATGATGGCCTTTCAATATTAATATCAAAATATCGGTATAATATATGACCAAATTGAATATCAGCCAGAGAGAATGCTTTACCTGCGAGATATCCGTGTTTTTTTATCTGTTCCTCAGCAATATCAAATTTTCCATGAAGAGCCTGTAATGCTTTTTTTAATGCTTGCTCGTTCCTGTGTTTAGCTGCTGTTCTGACTACCATCCAGAACACTGGCGCAGTAAAGTTCATTGCTATATTAATCTTAGCCCATTCGCCCCATTTGTCGATCTCAGCCCTTGCTTCAATATCATTCGGCCAAAATATATTCGTTCCATACTTACCTGCCAGATAACGCAGAATAGCGCCAGTCTCCCACATAGGAAGTCCTTCACCATCACGTAAGACAGGGACCGTACCGTTAGGATTCATAGCTAAAAATTCCGGGGTGTCGTTCCCTCCGTATTTATGACCAATATCATACCGGTTGTAATCCAGCCCAAGTTCCCCGAGGCACCACATCAAAGCCTGAACATTTGAAGATGTCTTTCTTCCCCATACTTGAATCATAATGCCCTCAATACTGATATTTTATTTTTCTGGAAGAGTCGTATCACCATCACCAAGCGCTTTTTGCATAATAACCGTATCAACCCAACGTCCGTGTTTGAATCCCACAGCCTTTAAGGTTCCTGTAAGCTCAAAACCAAGGGCGTGATGGAGAGCAATAGAGCCAAGATTTTCACTATTACCAATAACGGCAACTAACTGACGAAATCCGGCCGCTTCTACTTGGTGGATAGCCTCCGTAAGCAATGCTTTCCCGATCCCCTTTCCCTGTTGTTGTGGATCGATATAGATAGAGTCTTCAAGTGTGAAACGGTAGGCATACCGTAGATGATATGGTGCAAGATAACAGTAGCCTGCCACAACGCCATCGACCTCTGCGACAAGCCACGGTGTTCCTGCATCTAGCACTTTAGCAATCCGCTCTTTCATCTCTTCCACGGTTGGAGGAACCGTCTCAAACGTGGCTATACCGTTCATAACGTGCCAAGCATAGATTTCCTGAATTCTGGCAATATGCTCAGGACTGGCGGGGATGATGATCTGCATAACTGTACCTCTGTTTTACACGGTACACAGTTGTCATATATTTTGGTTTCTATCGGATGCTATTAATCCATGTACAAAATAGCAAACATTAATAATTAAAAAAACATAATTACAGACAATAATTCTCTAGCATTTCTTGCGAAAAATGATGACATCCAATAGACCTATTCAAAAAATTCCATTTTAGCAACGCTATCATCACTTCTGACAACAATATCTTTGTAATCAAAATCACCCGACTTGCTCCAAGCCAAAATCCTATATAAAACATCTTGCTTTATTGACTGAATATTTAATCTTCTCAATGGAACAGGTTCAGATGATACTTCTTTTTTATCATCCTCAATCATAACCAAAAAATCTTCAGAAAGGTCGATATAAATATTTTTAGCAAGAGCATCATCACTATTAAGATAGTGGTAAAATTAAATTTAAAAACAGAGTATGAAAAATAATTCTGATTTTAAAACCCCGATCTCACCGCGTTACTTATTTTTGTTAATTAGTGCTTTTAATTTTACCTGTTAATTTTTATTCTGACTTTTCATCTTAACCTGTGAATTGTACAACAGGAAAAACTATCCATAGATTTCTATCAACATGAGTAGACGAGTATTGACTATTAAGGCCGTGAAACCGCATAGCATAAGGTTTTTGAGTAGAGTCGGGGAGACGTTAAAACGGAGATAATAGGAGTCAAACAAAACACAATAACTAATTGTTTTTAATAAATATTTTTAGTTATTAAAAATTCATTTATACACAAACCTATACACATCGGCGCTTGAGCCCATATAGTGGATACAAAATCTCAAGTAGGCAATATGACGCCTCCCCCCAATAAAATTATTTTTCGAAAAACTGTTCACCCTCTTCACTAGAGGATTTTATTTTTACTAATCAATAGATTAATGGGTGATGAGTTGGTGAACAGGAGACGAGTAACTCATTACCTGATAATCATGTCGTACAACAAGAAGATCGCGAATTTAAGGTATCCGCGCTTACAGCCTGTCTTTGGCAGCCTTATAAACCTCTGAGCGTTCCCGCTTGCCTACGGCCAAGACCAGCACAACCACCTCGTTATCGATCACACGGTACACTAACCGGTATCCGGCAGACATGAGCTTGATTTTGTAGCAATCCGTCATACCATACAGGCGATTGGCGGGAATGTGAGGGTTAAGCAATATGTCATAGAGTTTCTTTTTAAACTGTTCCCGCACTGGTGCGCCCAACTTCTTAAATTCTTTCAGCGCATGCTCTTCAAACTCCAGCTTATAACTCATCCAGATCGACCTTCACACGCTTACCCTTCATCCGTGAACGGGCTATTTTCGCGAGTTCAATATCTTCCTGATAGTCGGCCAGTGCCTCCCATGTTTCGGGGGAAACATAATAGCCAGAGATACGGCCATTGGTTAACACGGCTACAGGCTCGCCATTAGCTTCTTTAAGCGCGGCATTGGGTGATTTTTTAAAGTCGCTGATGCTCACTGCGGCATTAGCAAGGATAGGTTGCACAGACATAATCAGCCCCTTTTTAGTGCGATATTTGATACCAAATTTAGCACTTAGCTAAAAAAGCATCAATACGGGATGTAGCATACCCAGTAAAAAGATTTTATAAAAAACCGTCCCCCCTCTTCACCTGAGATTTTTATGATTAATAATCAATGTATTACCGAGTGATGAGTGGGTGAATAGGTGACGAGTTACTCATCATCTTTTAAAGCGGTTTGACGTAAAAAAACCGGTCAGAGCCGGTTGTATCGTTGCTGGCGTCTGCCGCGCCAACTCACACTTGGGTATCTGTGCTACAGGAAATGGGCGGATGGGAATCAATTGAGATGGTTAGGCGATATGCTCTTAGGCACAAAATCACCTAACTGAGCACGCGCAACAAATTGATGCTGCCTTTGATGCTTGCGTCCCAAATGTGTCCCACGCACTAACAGGAACTGAAGGAGATAACACATAATTAATTGATTTAGATGGTGCCGATAATAGGAGTCGAACCTACGACCTTCGCATTACGAATGCGCTGCTCTACCAACTGAGCTATATCGGCGTTGGGATCGGCACAGCGAAGCTGCGGCGAAACTACGGGGTGACAAACTAGTGAAAATATCAGGTCAAGTCAAGCAATTGGCGGTCGTCTGCTGGTTTTATAATCGTCCCGCTAAGGATAAGGATTCTCTGATAATTTTCCAAGCTAATAACAGAGAATCCTATAACTTTACGGATTAAAAAACGCCATCAGGGGCGGACCAGATCGTCGCCGTAGCCGATCCACTTGTAGGTGGTCAGCGCTTCCAGTCCCATCGGGCCGCGCGCATGCAGTTTTTGCGTACTCACCGCCACTTCCGCTCCCAGGCCGAACTGTCCGCCGTCGGTAAAGCGGGTGCTGGCGTTGACGTAGACCGCCGATGAATCCACTTCGCGCACAAAACGCTCCGCGTTGCTCAACGAGCGGGTGAGAATGGCGTCCGAATGCTGCGTGCCGTGCTGGCGGATGTGCGCCACGGCTTCATCCAGGCCGTCTACCAGCGTGACGTTGAGGTCGTTGGAAAGCCATTCGTCATCATAGTCGGCCTCTTCCACCGCCACTACTTTCGCCGGGCCATGCGTCAGGAACGACATGGCGGACGGGCTGGCGTGTAAGGTTACGCCCGCGGCGGCCATTTTTCGGCTGAGCGCCGGCAGGAAGCGAGCCGCAATGCTTTGATTAACCAGCAGCGTTTCCAGGCTGTTGCAGGTGCTGGGACGCTGGACTTTAGCGCTTTCAATCACCGTCAGAGCTTTGTCAAAATCGATACTTTCGTCTGCATACATATGACACACTCCGACCCCGCCGATAATGACCGGAATGGTCGACTGTTCGCGGCAGAGTCTGTGCAGACTCGCGCCGCCACGAGGGATCAGCATGTCGATATAGCGATCCAGCTTCAGCAACTGGTTCACCAACTCACGATCGGGACTTTCAATGGCCTGAACCGCTGACTCGGGCAAACCGCATTGCGCCAGCGCCTGCTGGATCACCTTTACCGTTGCGGCATTGGTGCGATAGGTTTCCTTACCGCCGCGCAGAATAACCGCATTACCGGTTTTCAGGCACAGAGAAGCCACGTCGATGGTGACGTTGGGACGCGCTTCATAAATCACGCCGATAACGCCGAGCGGCACGCGGCGGCGCTCCAGCCGCAGGCCGCTGTCCAGCAAACGGCCGTCGATCACCTCCCCTACCGGGTCGGTCAGTCTGCATACCTGGCGAACGTCGTTGGCTATCGCCGTCAGCCGCGCCGGCGTCAGCAGCAGCCTGTCGAGCAGCGCTTCGCTCATGCCGTTCTGCCGCGCCTGAGCCACGTCCTGCTCATTGGCGGCCAGGATTGTCGAACTTGCCGATTCCAGCAGGTCGGCGATGGCCGCCAACGCGCGGTCTTTCTCGGCCGTACTCAGCACCGCCAGCTGATACGAGGCCGCCTTTGCCGCTTTGCCCATTTGTTCAAGCATCGCGCACTCCTTAATTAATTATCATGTCGTCCCGGTGCACCGCCACCGGGCCGTATTCGTAACCGAGGATGCCGGCTATCTGCTGGGAGTGGTGCCCGGCAATCATACGCAGCGCGTCGCTGTTATAGCGGCTGACGGCATGCGCCAGATCGCGGCCGGTCAGGCTACGGATACGCACGACCTCGCCGCGGGAGAAATTCCCCGTCACGTCGCGGATCCCTTTGGGCAATAAAGAGCTGCCGCGTTCCAGGATCGCCGCTAGCGCGCCGTCATCCACCGTGATTTCACCGGCCGGGGGAGCGCCGAAGATCCAGCGCTTACGGTTTTCCAACGGGGTTTCCAACGCATGGAAGCGCGTGCCGACGGACACGTCCGCTATCACATCGCCGATAACGCCGGGCTTGCCGCCCGCGGCGATCACCACATCAATGCCCGCGCGGCAGGCGACATCGGCCGCCTGCAATTTCGTCAACATGCCGCCCGTGCCCAAACCGGATACGCTGTCGCCGGCAATGTTTCGCAACGCATCGTTAATGCCGGTGACTTCACGAATCAGCTCCGCATCCGGATTTTTCCGCGGATCGGCGGTGAACAAGCCCGCCTGATCGGTCAGCAACAGCAGTTTGTCCGCATCCGCCAGCATGGCCGCCAGCGCGGAAAGGTTATCATTGTCGCCGACTTTGATTTCCAGCGTCGCCACCGCGTCATTTTCATTAATGACCGGCACGATGTGGTTATCCAGCAGCGCCCGCATGGTGTCGCGCGCATTGAGAAAACGCTCGCGATCTTCCAGATCGGCGCGAGTCAGCAGCATCTGCCCGATATGGATACCATAGATGGAGAACAGCTGTTCCCACAGTTGAATCAGGCGGCTTTGCCCCACCGCCGCCAGCAGCTGCTTGGTGGCAATCGTCGGCGGAAGTTCCGGGTAGCCCAAATGTTCACGACCGGCGGCAATCGCCCCGGAGGTGACAATAACAATCCGGTGCCCTGCCGCATGCTGCTGCGCGCACTGGCGCACCAGTTCAACAATATGGGCCCGGTTAAGGCGGCGCGAACCGCCGGTCAGCACGCTGGTGCCAAGTTTCACAACCAAGGTCTGGCTGCCGCTCATAGTTTTTCTGCCGTTGAAAGTCATAAAAAGAAACAAATAAGGAAAATGTTGTAACAGGACGGGCGCGTTATGCCAACAGGCGCAACGCGAAAATCCGCGAATAAATCGGGAATCAGGCAGGGAACATCACGGTCGGGCGGTTAATGTACAGACCGGATCCAGCGATTGCAGGAGTTTTTCCAGTCGAACATGAAAAGCTTCTTTGGTGCTTTTCAGTTTATCCAGCACATCCTTATCTTTGATTTTCTCTTCACGCCAATTGCCGCTCTTGTCAAATAAACCAAAGTGGTAATCATAGGTAAAGGTCTGTTCCTGCGCTTCCAGCGTCAGCCACCATCCCCAGAACTCGCGGCTTTCCGGCGCGGGTTTGACATTGACGCACACCGCCAGGCAGTCAAAGAAAAAATGGTCGTGCTCGCACTGCGCTTCACGCAGATACGGCCCCAGCGAAGCAAAGTTTTTCATCAGTCTGCTTTTCGGGTGTCCGCTTGGTAACATCATTCGGCAATCTCCTCGGTTTGAACATTCTTTTTAGCAGAGAATGACAATTTATCAATCAACTAGGCCAACTTATGCTCTAACCAATGGCTGATTTGCTGTAACGCCTGGTGGAAATTCTGATAGACCGGTGAAAAGTTCACCGTCAGCAATTTCCCCTGCTGTGATGAATTGGCGATCAGGGATGCTTCCTCTTTCGGGCTCAGCGGGTCGTTCTCCCAGTATCCGGCCAGCATCGGGGTTGGACAGCGCCGCCCCAGCAATCCCTGGGTTTTAAGAGAATAACGGCCTAGTTCCGTTTTCAGCGCCGCATCGGTAGAAAACGGCATGCCCAGCCGGCTCGCCAGCACGTCCATAAACATATCCGGCACCCGTTGCTGCCGTTTCGCATCATGCAGCAGGTGATGCACTATCGGGCCGAGGCAGGCGACGCCGCGCAGGCGCTGCGTTTCCAGATAAGCCAAACGCACGGCGATGTTGGCCCCGAAACGGAAACCAAACGCCCCAACGCGGGAGTGATCCACCCACGGCACATCCGGCAATGCCCGCAGCACCTGCTGATGCAGGAAACTGGAATCCTGATTCAGTTTCCAGCGCGAGGAGAAACCGACCGACGGAATATCAATGGTCAGCATGGCCATTCCGGCCGGCGCCAGGTAATCATGGAACAGGCGGTAATAGTCGCTTTGCAGCATCTCCAGACCGCCGCACATCAATATGGTCGGGAACGGGGCTTTCCCCTTCTGGGGCAGGTGCAGAAATCCGGTCAGCGAACCGCCGCCCTCAATCTGGAAAGTCTGCGCCTTTAGCTCATAGGGAAGGTATTTCGCCGCTTCCTCGTAGGCCCGGTTGGCCAGGGTCTGCGCCTGTTCCGCCAGTTCATCGCCCTTGATATGGGGATAGGCGGCGATGCTATACAGATTCGCGGCATTCAACCAATACTGACCGCTCTGCTCGTTGTCGCTACCGTCAATCGCCCGCTGCTGCCAGCTTGCCCCCTGCTTGCACCACTCATATATCCAGTTGCCGCTGCGATAGCCGATAACCGTGTCCAGTAAGTGCTCACTGCTTCTTTCCGCCTGGCTGGCGGCGATACGCGCCAGCACCTCTTCAATATCCCACGGATGAACGCCGCGCCAGATCCACAGTAGCCGGTTAAGCATGCGATACCAGTGGCCGGTATCTTCCCCCTCCAGGGCGGAGTGCGTTCCCGACCCGCCCTGAGCACGATGGGGACGTTTGACCAGCGTCGAGGTTTCAGGGTGTTTGAAGGAGGGTTTGAACAGGGTTTCCGACAGGTTAGCTTGCGCCACAGCACTCTCCGTTAATCTAGGCCGCCGTCAGCGGACAATCGAACCGAGTACCGAGTGTAACCAACTCATCGTGGTGAAGACAAACGGCGCAGCACGGAAAACACCTTATCAGATCATCTCCGCGGCAAATAAGGCGATCCAGGGGAGATGATGAGACGTCACATACAACAATGCCCGGCTTAAACCGGGCATTGGCGCAGGTAAACCAGCGGCGATCAGCGGCCGGCCAGCGGCGGTACGAATACCACGCTCATATCCCACGGCTGTTCGATCCAGGTATCCTGCGGGATGTCGACGATATAGTCGTCAACCAGCGGCTTACCGGCGGGCTTGGCGAAAATAGTGACGAAATGGGCTTTGGGATACATATCGCGGATGGCTTTCGCGGTGCCGCCGGTATCCACCAGATCGTCCACGACGATGAAACCTTCGCCGTCACCCTCGGCGCGCTTGATCACTTGCATTTCGCGCTGGTTATCGTGGTCATAGCTGGAGATGCAAACCGTATCCACATGACGAATACCCAGTTCACGCGCCAGCAACGCCCCGGGAACCAATCCGCCGCGGCTGACGGCAATGATGCCTTTCCACTGTTCGGCAGGCAGTAAGCGCTGCGCCAGTTTGCGGGCCTGAATTTGCAACATGTCCCAGGTTACGACGTACTTTTCGCTCATAAAATATATCCCAGCCGAATAGAAGTGGCTTACGTTGAGTCTGAGGGGGAAAAAGGTTGCGCGGGATTATAGATATCCAACGACATAAAAACCAGCGTTATAACGACCTTTCCGCCGTTGCCATGCAGTCTAAACAAAAATTTGGTGATAACTAAGCACAAAAAGAGATTGGACGCTAACGGCGGAAAAATATATTAAACAAGGCAAGAGAAATCAGCCGGAGACGACCATGACCGAATTTTACGTTCTGGTGCAAGAACAGCTTACCGTGATAAGCACGATTCTAATCATTGGACTGGCGGCGCTATTTTGTGCGGAATTAAAATCCAACTTCCAGCAGCTGTGGAAAAAACCGGAAGCGCTACGGGGGAGAATCGTGCATCGATGCTATCTTCCCGCCCAGCGCACCCTCACGCTGATTGATAACTTTTATGGCTACGTTCCGGTACATGCGCTGGAAAGCGAACGTTTTATTCTCGACGTCGAGGCCGGCGGGCAGCGCTATCAGGTTGAAGCGGACGAGGAGACATACCGGACGCTGTTTGTCGGCGACAGCGTGGTGATCTACGCCAATCGCGACGATATCACCATTGCCCCGTCCTCCGCACAAACCTTGTAGCGTTCATTTTTCAGAACGGGGCGGCCTACGCCCCGCTGTTCTCCAGCATTCCGCTTATTCGATATCGGCCAACTGGGTGGTGCGTTTTACCGCCGCCAATACGCTACGCTGCAAGCCGGCGGCAAAATCACTGTTGTTGAGTTCATACAAACCGTGCATTCCCACGCCGGCGGGAGAATTGTTGATATCCAGCAGCTGGCGCGGATGCAGTTGCGTCAGCTTGAGCATTTCCACCGCGCCTATCAGGTTTTCCAATACCAGACGAGTGGCCAGCGTGCGCGGCAACCCGGCCAGCACCCCCGCGTCGGTCAATGACTCGATAAAATAGTAGATATAATTCGGCCCCGCGACGCCAAAACCGGTGAATATATCGATCAGCTTCTCTTCCAGATACGTCACCTTGCCGAAGCTGGAGAGAAAGTCATCGACGTCATCGGCATGAACATGGCTATTCAGCGCCACGCCGCTGTAGCCATATCCGGTATCCGTCAAGGTATTGGGGATCACCCGGGCAATGGGGCGCGTATTCCCCAGCAGCGACTCCAGACGGTTAATCTTCACTCCGGCGACAATGGAAATAACGATGCTTTCCGGCGCCGCATGCTGCCGGATACGGCCGGCGACCGAAGCTATATCATCCTGAGGACGCACCCCGATAACAATCAGCCTGGCCTGCGCCAGCGCGGCATCGGGCGAGCCGGCCGCTGCCGGCAGCTGATATTTTTCCTGCAACAGGCTGATGCGCTCGGGATCGATGTCGTCGATGCTGATCTGCTCGGCAAGCAATGTCTTGCTTGCCAGGGCGGCGCGGATAATGGCCTCGGCCATCTGCCCTGCGCCAATAAAATGTACCTTTGCCATCTCGGCCTCTCTTAATTGATAGTCTTTGATAAGCGATATGTTACCTATCGTTATGCGGGTTTTAATTGAAACGATATTCGCCTAAGCCAATATTGATGTTGTTCCCCTTCAATAGCGGAGAATCCGTCTCTAGATTAATTGCCGCCAGGCGATTTCCCGCCCCTTCGCGGAAAATAAAACGCTGCCCGCCGATGTGCAATGTGGCGGCATCATCAGGATCCGGCGCTAAAGAAAACAGCCGTTGCCAGTGCGCCGCCACCTCTTGCGGAGCGGCGACGTGAAACAGGGCCGAGCGGATCTCCGCCTCCCCGGCGGGATGCGGCCGGTCGATGCCGCGCTCGCGCAACTGCCGCAGACGCTGCTCGTCGTCGTTTCCCCACTGCAAAACAAAGGGATACGCCAGCCCCTGGAAATCGCCGTCAATGGTGAACATTTTCCATTCAATCAGATTACCGCCGGCGTCATGCCGCTTGCCCGCCAGAATCGGCGACAGCTGCAATCCTTCATGCCGCAGCCGGTCCGCAATCGCTTCGATATTGTCCGTACGCAACGCCAAGTGACTAAGGATCTGTTCCTGCGGCAAATAATGTTTCAGCTCGCGGCACAAGAGTTGTTTATCCGCCGCCGCCGACAGTTCATCCGCATCGCGAATGCCCAGAAATTCAATATACGTGAGCCCGAAATAGCTCAGCGCGTTATGCGTTCCCCAGCCCGGATGAGAACCGCCGGGAAAGGCGACCAGGCCATTTTCGTTAAAGCGCGCGATTGCCTCATCAAGATGATTAACGTAATGAACCACGTGATCCCATAACAACTTTGCCATGATAACTCCTTTATAATTCCTGACTTATCGCTATTAGCGATCATTAAAAATTCATTCAAGCCTTTACGTTAGTGATTTTTTTGTCTTTATAAAGACAAAAAATAGATATATAAAAATCAACGCATTATATGTCATTAACACATAACCATATAATAAATGGTAATTTCCCTATAAATCACCGGTAACTTTATTCTGCGTTAAGAAAATGATTTCTCCATTTATTTAATTCACACAGGGATTTTATAATGAATATTACCCGTCGGCGTTTATTAATCTCGTCAAGCGCACTGGCCGCAACATTTCCCTTCACCTCTTTCCTCAGCGCGGCGCAAACCAACGCCGCCGCGGGGACGCCGGTCAAGGGCGGCACGTTGGGGGTACACATCGCCGGAGAACAACGCATTCTGAACCCGGCGCTGCGCGCGTCCACCGGGGTATATATCGTTACCAGCAAGATTATCGAGTCCCTGGTGGATCTGGACGCCAACGGCACGATCGTTCCGCAATTGGCCACCGAGTGGCACAGCGCGGAGGACGGTAAAACCATCACCTTCAAACTGCGCGAGAACGTTAAATGGCACGACGGTAAACCCTTTACCGCCAGGGATGTACAGTATAACGCGCTCGAACTGTGGAAAAAGCAGCTTAACTACAGCACCGCCCTGCAACAGTTTCTCGACGCCGTGGATACGCCCGACGACCATACGGTGATATTCCGCTATTCCCGCCCCATGCCGATCGAACTGTTGCTGCGCGCTCTGGCCGATCTGGGCTACGTGGTGCCCCGCCATCTTTACGAGAATAGCAACGTGCTGGAAAATCCGGCCAATACCGCCCCTGTCGGCACCGGGCCTTTCAAGTTCGTCGAGTACCAGCGCGGGCAATATATTATCGCTACGCGCAACCCCGACTACTGGCGGCCGGACCAGCCTTATATAGAACGGATCGTCTGGCGCATCATTACCGATAAATCCGCCGCGACGGCGGCGCTGGAAACGGGCCAGTTGCAGCTAAGCGCCTATTCCCAACTGTCGCTGGCCGATCTGGATCGGCTGAAAAACCATCCGGACTTTGAGGTGACGGCCAAAGGCTCCGAAGCCAATACCTTTAACAACACGCTGGAATTCAATTTCCGCCGCAAGGAAATTGCCGACGTCCGCGTAAGACGGGCGCTGGCCCACGCCATCGACATTCCCTTTTTCATCGAAAACTTTCTCTACGGCCAGGGAAAACCGGCGACCGGTATTATCCCGTCGACCTCCACCGGGTTCTATCCGCCCAACAGCGCCCAGCCCTATCCTTTCGATCGCAAAAAGGCCGAAGCGCTGCTGGATGAAGCCGGCTATCCGCGCGGCGCCAACGGCGAACGGTTTAAGCTGAAACTGGTGCCGATCCTCAACGGCGAGGACGTCGCGCTGTTCGCCACCTTTATTCAGCAGTCGCTGGCGGAAGTGGGGATTAAAGTCGATATCGCCAACTACGACTACGCCGGCTCGCTGTCGGCGGTCTATAAAGAGCACAATTTCGACCTCGCCACCGGCTGGCATCAGTACCGGGGCGACCCGGCGGTATCCACCACCGTGTGGCTGCGATCCGGCAGCCCGGACGGCGCCCCCTGGACCAATCAGTATGGCTGGCAATCCGACGTTATCGACAAGCTGATTGACGACGCGGCTTCCGAGATCGATGCGGAAAAACGGCGGGCGCTGTACGCCCAACTGGTCGCCGAAGCCAACGAACAGTTCCCGCTGTGGTTCGCCATCGAGCGCCAGTTCCTTTCCGTGGTCAACAAGAAGCTCCACAACGACCTGAACAACGCCCGCTGGCCGTCGAGTAGTTGGCATGACGCCTGGCTAGAGGCGTAACAATGAATTTGTTATTACTCTGCGGCCGCCGACTGGCGGCCGCCATCCCCGCCCTATTGCTTATTCTGATCGGTATTTTCCTGCTTTTGCAGTTGGCGCCCGGCGATACCGTCGATGCGCTGGTCGCGCAGGTCGGCGGGGCCGACGCCACCATGATCGAGGAACTGCGCCGCTATTACGCGCTGGATCAGTCGGTATCGGTGCGTCTGGGGGATTATCTGTGGCGTCTGGTTCATCTGGATCTCGGCCAGTCGGCCATTTATGGCAAGCCCGTCGCCGACGTGATTATCGAACGTCTGCCGGTTACCCTGCTGCTGATGGGATCGTCGCTCGGGCTGGCGGTGTTTATGGGCATGGTGCTGGGGATCATCGCCGCCCGGCGCGTGAATCGCTGGCCGGACACGCTGATCTCCCTGCTGGGGCTGATTTTTTATTCCACTCCCTCTTTCTGGTTCGGCCTGATGGGGATTTTCCTGTTTTCCATCTATCTCGACTGGCTGCCCTCCGGCGGATTTGAAACCATCGCCGGCGGACTCAGCGGCTGGGCGAGAATTTGGGATATCGCCCGGCATCTGTTATTGCCCACGCTGACGCTGGCGCTGATATTTCTGGCGATCTATCTGCGCATCATGCGCGCCTCGATGCTGGAAGTCGCCACGCTGGATTTCGTGCGCACCGCCCGCGCCAAAGGATTAAGCGAAACCAACGTCGTCGTCAGACATATATTGCGTAACGCGCTGCTGCCGCTGGTGACGTTAATCGGCCTGCAGGCCGGCACCATGCTGGGCGGATCGGTGGTGGTGGAAAGCGTTTTCGCCCTGCCGGGGTTGGGCCGCCTGGCCTACGAATCGGTGATGCAGCGCGATCTGAACACGCTGTTAGGCGTGGTTTTCGTCTCCGCGCTGCTGGTTATCAGCATTAATTTTCTGGTGGACGTGCTTTACGCCAAACTGGATCCGAGAATTTCCGGTGAACGGTCATGATTGATTTTTTCAAGCGCTACGCGCGCAGTCCCGCGTCGTTATTTGGTATCGCGTTATTAGTGGTGGTGGTGGGCATGGCCCTGACCGCCGACCTGTTCTTTCCCGAAAATCCGCTGCGGCTGGCCGGGCGGCCGCTGCAGTGGCCGTGGCAAAATCCGCGCTTTTTGCTGGGTACCGACCACGCCGGACGCGATATCGCCGCCCAGCTGTTTCACGGCGCGCGCGTTTCGCTGATGATCGGTTTCGTCGCCACGGCGATCGCCATCGTTATTGGCATCGTGGTCGGCGCGCTGGCCGGCTATTACGGCGGCGTCATCGACGATCTGCTGATGAGGATCACCGAAACCTTTCAGATCCTGCCCAACTTCCTGCTGCTGCTGTTGCTGGTGGCGGTTTTCGGCTCAACCATGCAGACCGTGATCCTGGCTATCGGCATCGTCTCCTGGCCCCCGGCGGCGCGCTTAACCCGGGCCGAGTTCATGTCGCTGCGCAACCGGGAATTTATCCAGGCGGTGCGCTCGCTGGGGATGCGCGATCTGCCGATTATCTTTCGCGAAATTCTGCCCAATGCGCTGCCGCCCATCGTGGTTTACGCCAGCGTTATCATGGCGATCGCCATTTTGCTTGAAAGCGCGCTGGCCTTCCTTAATCTGTCCGACCCCAACGTTCCCTCCTGGGGAAACCTGATCGGCGGCGGCCGCAGCGTACTGCGGGAACAGTGGTATGTTTCCGCCATTCCCGGCATCGCCATTCTGCTTACCGTGCTGGCGGTCTCGCTGGTCGGCCAGGGAATCAATGACGCCCTCAATCCAAGGCTTAAAAACCGATGAATACACTGCTGTCGATAACCGATCTCAGCGTCAGACTGCCGGCCAATGCCGATCGGCCTTATGCCTTGCGTCAGGTGTCGCTCGATCTGCGCGAAAATGAAATCCTGTGCGTGGTGGGGGAAAGCGGCTCCGGTAAATCGATGACGGCCAGCGCCATTATGGGGCTGCTGCCGGAACAGACGCCCATTGAAGCGGGAAGCATCCTGCTGGAAGACCGCGACCTGCTGTCGCTGCCGGAGAGCGCGCTGCGTAAAATACGCGGCGCCCGTATCGGCATGATTTTTCAGGAGCCGATGACGGCGCTCAACCCGCTGCATACCGTGGCCGACCAAATTGGCGAAATGTTCCGAACCCATCGGCCGACCCTTTCCCGCAGGGCAATTGCGGAAAAAGTGCAACAGCTGTTAGTCGACGTTCAGATCCCCGATCCGCTGTCCGCCGCGCACGCCTATCCGCACCAGCTCTCCGGCGGACAGCGCCAGCGCGTGATGATCGCCATGGCGCTGGCGCTGGAGCCGCGGGTACTGATTGCCGACGAGCCGACCACCGCGCTGGACGTCACCACTCAGGCGCAAATCCTGCGGTTGATCCGCGAATTGCAGCAGCGTCAGGGCACCTCGGTGCTGTTTATCACCCATGACTTTGGCGTGGTCGCCGACATCGCCGATCGCGTCGCGGTCATGCAGCACGGCGAAGTGGTAGAACAGGGGCCGGCGGAGCAAATCCTCAACGCCCCGCAGCATCCTTATACTCAGGCGCTGATCGCCGCCGTGCCGTCCTTTCGCCCCGGCGCGGCGCGCCCGGCGGTCACCAGTCAGGACATCCTGACATTAGAGCACGTCAGCAAAACATTCCGCCAGGGAGGCTGGCTGCCGCGCAACCGGCGGGTTTCCCTCGCGCTGCGGGACGTCAGCCTGACGCTGCCGCAGGGCAGCACGCTCGGCATCGTCGGCGAAAGCGGTTCCGGCAAATCGACGCTGGCCCGCTGTATTGTCCGGCTCTATCAGCCGGACAGCGGCGAGATTACCCTAGAGGACCAGCGCCATGACGGCAGCAATCGAACGCGTCAACGCCGGCAGAGCCGTACCGTGCAGATGGTGTTCCAGGATCCTTTCGCCTCGTTAAACCCACGCCAGACGGTGGGGGAAATCGTCGGCAAAGGGCCGGAGATCCACGGCGCATCGCGCAAACAGGCGCAGCAAAAAGCCAGGGAGTTATTTTCGCTGGTCGGGCTGGATCCCGAATCGATCCATCGCTATCCCCATGAGTTTTCCGGCGGACAGCGGCAAAGGATCGGTCTGGCCAGGGCGCTGGCGCTGGAGCCGCGCATTCTGGTGGCAGATGAGCCGGTTTCCGCGCTGGACGTTTCCGTCCAGGCGCAGGTGTTGCGCCTGCTGGCGGAACTGCGCCAGCGCCTCGGCCTGTCGCTTATTTTTATCACCCATGACCTGCGGGTGGCGGCGCAAATCTGCGATCGGGTGATCGTGATGAAGGCGGGAGAAATCGTCGAACAGGGGCCGACGCATCAGGTATTCCAGTATCCCCAGCATGAATATACCCAGCTGCTGCTCAACGCGATTCCCGGTAAAGGATGGAACCTCCAGACGCCATAAAATAACTCTTCCGGCGCTTTTTAACCGCAACATGCCCCAGAACCGGTGGAAAATGATATTCTGTCTCCACTCGCCATGCCGGATTATCCGACGGTCATTCATCTGCAATTTGCAGCGCCTGCGCGCCAGCCGCGCCGCCAGGCCTGCCGAAAAGGAGACGTTAATAGTGTCTGAATTGTCTCAGCTTACCCCGCAGCCGCTGTGGGACATTTTTGCCAAAATCTGCTCTATTCCGCATCCCTCCTACCATGAAGAAGCGCTTGCCGCGCATATCCTTGCCTGGGCGCAAGAGAAAGGCATTTATGCCGAGCGCGATCAAGTCGGCAATATTCTGCTGCGCAAAGCGGCGACGCCGGGAATGGAAAATCGCAAGCCGGTGGTGTTGCAGGCGCATCTGGATATGGTGCCGCAGAAAAACAACGACACCGCGCACGACTTCACCAAAGATCCGATCCAGCCGTATATTGACGGCGAGTGGGTGAAAGCGCGCGGCACCACGCTGGGCGCGGATAACGGCATCGGCATGGCGTCGGCGCTGGCCGTGCTGTCCGACAGCGGCGTGAAGCACGGTCCGCTGGAAGTGTTGCTGACCATGACCGAGGAGTCCGGCATGGACGGCGCGTTCGGTCTGCAACCCAACTGGCTGCAGGGTGAAATTCTGATCAATACCGACTCGGAACAAGAAGGCGAAGTTTATATGGGCTGCGCCGGCGGCATCGACTTCATTACCCGTCTACCGTTGGAGCGCGAAGCGCTGCCTGCCGGTTACCAGACGCTGACCCTGACGCTCAAGGGGCTGAAAGGCGGCCACTCCGGCTGCGATATCCATCTGGGGTTGGGCAATGCCAATAAATTGCTGGCGCGCTTCCTGTTCAAACAAACTGACAAGCTGGATATCCGCATTCTAGCGCTGAACGGCGGCACGCTGCGCAACGCCATCCCGCGCGAGGCGTTCGCCACGCTGGCATTGCCGGCGGCCAACGTCGGGCAATTCAAGACGCTAAGTCAGGAATACCTGTCGCTGCTGAAAAACGAGCTGGCCGTAGTGGAGAAAAATCTCACCCTGCTGGTCGAGGAATCAGACAGTACCGCGCAGGCGCTGACCAAAGACGTCGGCGCGCGGCTATTGGCCTTGCTGAACGCCATGCCGAATGGCGTCATCCGCATGAGCGACGTGGTGAAAGGCGTGGTGGAAACCTCGCTGAACATCGGCGTGGTTTCCACGGACGAAAAACAGGCCGAAATTAACTGCCTGATCCGCTCTCTGATTGACAGCGGCAAAGACGCCGTGGTTGGCTCGCTGACGGCGCTGGGCCAACTGGCGGGCGCCGAAACCACGCCCAAAGGCGGTTATCCCGGCTGGCAGCCGGATGCGAACTCTCAGGTTATGCAGCTGGTGCGGGAAACCTATCAGAAACTGTTTAACAAAACCCCGGACATCATGGTTATCCATGCGGGTCTGGAGTGCGGACTGTTCAAAGAACCCTACCCCGATATGGATATGGTTTCCATCGGGCCGACCATCACCGGCCCCCATTCGCCGGACGAACAGGTGCATATCGCCAGCGTCGGTCAATACTGGCAGCTGCTGACCGCGCTGCTGAAAGCCATTCCCGAACGCGCCTGAGCCGTCAGGTACGGGAGTTTGTCATTAACAACCCCCACCCGGCCTCCCCCTTGTCAGGGGGAGGAGTTGGCTCCCTCCCCTGCGACTGTCTCTTATACACAAATCCAAGGAATCTTTAGATGCCATGTGCATTCTGGTCTTGGGCTCATTCCTGATTCTTTTTTTGTTTTTGAGCGGCGTAAGAAATTACGCTGAGGTGGACGACCCCGCGAATGCGCCGCAGGGAAGCGGCGCAAGCCAGTGCCGCGTCGGGAACGCGTCACTGGCGGTTCGGAAAAGGGGGCGACCGCCGAAGGCACCGCGTCAGCGGCGTGATTTCAGCCACAAGCCCGGGTCCGGAGGGTGGTGGCGTTTGAACCACCCTGCGTCGGGCGCGTGCTACGACGTGGCATAAAAATACCTTTCTTTTCGCGCACGAAATAACACTGAGCTTACATATACCGTTATCAGTAAATATGCGACTAAGAGACTGCCGGGAGGGAACTGTTAATGGCAAATACCGTACTTTATACGGCTACGCCTTCACTCCCAATTCAACACCAACTGACGCTCAATTAGCGGATCGAGCAGCGTAACATGCAATCCCACCAGTCGAACGCCACGCTCATCGCGACGTTCCTCCCAGGTTTGCTGCGCCAGCGTCAGCAAATCCTGCTTATTCAGCACCGGCCACACATGTTCCTGCGTGGTCTGGCGGAAATCATCAAACTTCAGCTTTACCCCCTGCCGCGCGATATGCAGGTCCGGCTTGACCCGTTTTAAACGTAATTCAAGCTCCTGATAAAGCTGCTCGATTAAACCGGCGCACTCATGCCAGTGATGGATATCCTGCGCCAGCGTTTTTTCAACGCCGACGGATTTGCGCAGCCGGTCCGGCGATACGGGCCGCTCGTCAATACCGTGGCAGCGCTCCCACAGGACGCGGCCGAATTTGCCGAAATGCTTTAATAACTCGGCCAGCGAGTAATGGCGCACATCGGCGCAGGTCAGCAGCCCTTTCTCCTCCAGCCGTTTTGCCGTCACCTTGCCGACGCCGGGGATCTTCGCCAGCGGCAGTTGCAATATAAATGCCTCCATCCGATCCGGCGGGATAACGAACTGACCGTTAGGTTTATTCAGCTCGGAGGCCACCTTGGCGAGAAATTTGATGGGGGCGACCCCGGCGGAGGCCGTCAGATTCAGCTCGGCGGCAATAGCCTGGCGGATCTCCTCCGCCATCAGCGTCGCGGACCCGTTGCAATAAGGGCTGTCCGTCACATCCAGGTAGGCTTCATCCAGAGAAAGCGGTTCAATCAGCGAGGTATAGCGCGCGAAGATATCGCGGATCTGGCGGGAGGCGGCTTTATACACCTCCATCCGCCCGGAGAGCAATGTCAGTTGCGGGCACAGGCGCAGAGCGGTTGCCGTCGCCATGGCGCTGCGCACGCCGTAGCGGCGGGCCGGATAATTGGCGGTGCTGATCACCCCACGGCGATCGGCGCTGCCGCCAATCGCCAGAGGGATATCGCGCAGACGCGGGTTATCACGCATCTCAATTGCCGCGTAGAAGCAATCCATATCAACATGAATAATTTTGCGCATGCCCACCCCCAACAATACTGTATAAATATACACTGACAAATCTGTGCAAACAAGTTGCGCAAGATTGCTTTATAGTGGCTTGGCGGCCGGGGAGGCGTCTCCGGCCTCCTTCATAACGTATGAGTCACCCGTTTTAATAGAGAGCGATGATGGAAAAGAAATCGGATCACAGCGGCAGCGTCGAACGCCAGTTCGGCTCACAGGCGCAAAGCTATCTGACCAGTGCGGTCCACGCGCAGGGCAAAGATTTGCAACGGCTATCCACGCTATTGGCTCCCTTCCCCAATGCCAGCGTTATCGATCTGGGCTGCGGCGCGGGACACGCCAGTTTCGTCGCCGCGCAGGCGGTCGCCGACGTGGTGGCTTACGATCTTTCCGCATCAATGCTGGAGGTTGTCGGCCAGACCGCTCGACAAAAAGGGCTGACGAATATCCGTACCCAGCAGGGCGTCGCCGAGTCGCTGCCGTTCGACGACGCCAGCGCCGATATCATTATCAGCCGTTATTCCGCCCACCACTGGCATGATGTAGGACAGGCGCTGCGTGAAGCCAGACGGGTACTGAAGCCCGGCGGACAGGTCGTCATGATGGATGTGGTGTCTCCGGGCCATCCGCTGCTGGATACCTATTTACAGACCGTGGAAAAGCTGCGTGATACCTCGCACGTGCGTGACCACTCTCCCGGCGAATGGCTGAGCATGTTTACCGAAGCGGGATTTATCGTGCGCAACGTCACCAGCGGCCGTCTGAAGCTGGAGTTCAGCAGCTGGATTGCGCGGATGCGTACTCCCGAACATTTCACGGTCGCCATCCGGGAACTGCAAAAAACGCTGGCCGACGAAGTGGCCCGGCATTTTGAGGTACAGGACGACGGGAGCTTTGTGACGGACATTATGACGATCGAGGCGACCAGAGCCTAAACGCCGATTCGATCATTTGCCGCAGCGCGGCACGGTAAACAGCGGACGGCGAGTTTACATAAATCCGCCGTCCGGTAAAAAAATCGCCCTGTTATTCCGTCCCGCGGTTATCAAGAAAATAACTTTTTACCAATTTTGATCTTTGCTTAAAATTAAGGCGATGATAATGTGACAACGCTAAAGGCAGAGGTATACGGGACGATAATTGTTTTACCGTATGTAGCGCTTCTATTTATTTATCAGGATCCACAATGCAAAAAATCGCGCTGTCGTTTGCGATGTTGTTTTTCTTGCCGTCTCTTGCTGTTACCAGCGCCGCCAGTGAACCCGCGCCGCTAACGCCGATAAAAAAAGAATTAAAACAGCAATTATTGGGCTCGCCGATCTATATCCAGATATTTAAGGAAGAGCGGCTATTAGAACTCTACGCCAAAGTAGGAAATGAATATCGCCTATTGGAACATTATCCCATTTGTAAATATTCCGGCGGTCTCGGTCCCAAACGCAGGGAAGGGGATCTGAAAAGCCCGGAGGGTTTCTACCAGGTTGATTTGCGCCAGCTTAAACCGGACAGCCGCTATTATCGCGCGATTAATATCGGCTTTCCCAACGAATATGACCAATCGCAAGGGTATTCGGGACGCTATCTGATGATCCACGGCGAGTGCGTATCGGTCGGCTGCTACGCCATGACCAATAATTATATGGAGGAGATTTATCGCTTTGCGGAACACGCGTTGCTTAACGGGCAGACGAAAATCAATCTCGCCATTTATCCGTTCCGCATGACGGAACACAATATGCAGCGCCATCGCAATTCAAGCTATTATTCTTTCTGGCGTCAGCTGCAACCGGCCTATAGTTATTTCAATCAGCACTATCAGCCGCCGGCCATCACGGTATTTAACGGGCAATACGTCGTCAGCCCGCCGTTGATGACCAGCCAGCCGATATCAAATTATGCGTTCACCGAAACAAAATAACACGAATTCGCCTGGCATGATTTGATGCCAGGTTTCATCCCCGGTCAGCGGCTGCGTGGCCATCACCGTCACCACATCGTTGGGCGTGGTCTGCTGCTGGAAGTCGACTTCCATATCCTGATCCAACAGCGTCGCCTTGCCAAAGGGCGCGCGCCGGGTAATCCAATAGAGTTTGGTGGAGCAGTATCCCATCACAAACTGCCCGTCGGACAGCAGCATATTAAATACGCCCTTTTTCTGTAGGGTTCTCGCCAGTTCGGCGATATAGCGGAACACCGCCGGCCAGTTGCCCGGCGTGCGCGGATAGCGCTGCGACAGTTGGTACAGCAGCCAGCAGAAGGCAAACTCGCTGTCCGTCTGGCCCACCGGCCGAAACGTGCCGGTTTTTAGCGAACGATAGCCTTTCAACTGCCCGTTATGGGCAAACGTCCAGTTGCGCCCCCACAGTTCCCGGGTAAAGGGATGGGTGTTTTCCAGCGCCACGGCTCCCCGGTTCGCCTGACGAATATGGGATATCACCGCGCGGGACTTGATGGGATTATCCTGCACCAACCGGGCTATCGGCGAATTGTAGCTGGGCAGGGGATCTTTGAACGTCCGACAGCCATGCCCTTCATAAAACGTGATCCCCCAGCCATCCCGGTGCGGACCGGTCAGGCCGCCGCGCCGTATCAGGCCGGTAAAACTGAAACAGATATCTGTCGGTACATTTGCGCTCATCCCAAGCAATTCACACATCGTAACTCTCTTAACCTCTCCCGTCCGTTAGTCAAACCTGTCGCAAGAGGTTGTCAGTTGGCAACCATTTCTTTTTCGATCAGTTGGATCAGGATATGAATCGCTTTGATATGGATCTCCTGAATGCGGTCGGCGTAGCCGAAATGCGGCACGCGGATTTCCACATCCGCCGAGCCGGCCATTTTGCCGCCGTCTTTACCCGTCAGGGTGATGACCTTCATTCCTTTTGCCTTCGCCGCCGCGATGGCTTTAATAATATTGCCGGAATTACCCGAGGTTGAGATGCCCAGCAGCACATCGCCCTCACGCCCCAGAGATTCAATATAACGAGAGAAAACAAAATCATAGCCAAAGTCATTGCTGACGCAGGAAAGGTGGCTGGGGTCCGAAATGGCAATCGCCGGGTAGCCCGGACGGTTTTCGCGGTAGCGCCCCGTCAGCTCTTCGGCAAAATGCATCGCGTCACAGTGCGAGCCGCCGTTGCCGCAGGAGATCACTTTACCGCCGGCTTTAAACGAGTCAGCCAGCAATACCGCAGCATTCTGAATAGACTGAATATTCGCCTCATCGCTCAAAAACGTCTGCAACGTTTGCGCCGCTTCGTTCAGTTCACTACGAATTAAGTCCTGATACATGGAATCCTCTCATTGTCCGGTGACATCATTATCTCTTCTGTCATGCAGTGTAGCGGATCGCCGAAACAGCGAGAAGCGCGTAATGTCACGATCGCCAGGATCGCTGGCGACAAGCGGAAAACGCCGGGCGGCTCGCCGATTTGTGAGTTAAGTTGTAATTATGATGTAAATGAATTGATAAAAACAGTCGAGTACACTACAACAAATACAGACCAACAGGTCAGACCTCTTATCAGTCAGCGACGGTTCCGCCGGGTTGAAAACCAGACCGCAAAACGGGATACGTTGCTGAAGTCGACGACAACGCGGGAGACACGCTATGGTTGCTGTCAGCATTCTGCTCCTACTGATTATTATCGGCGCCCTGTTCTATCACCGCCTGAATTTACTGTTGGGCAGCGCCATCCTGCTGGCTTACTTCGCCGCCATGGCGGCCATCTTGCTGTGGCCGGCGTGGCTGTTGATCCCGCTGGTGATGTTACTGATACCGTTCAACCTGCCGCCGTTACGACGCCGGCTCTTTTCGTCTTCCGCCCTCACCCTGGTGCAGAAAGTCATGCCGCCGATGTCGAACACGGAAAAGGAAGCCATCGAGGCGGGCACCACCTGGTGGGAAGGCGATCTGTTCCGCGGCGCGCCGGACTGGAAAAAACTGCACAGCTATCCGCCGCCGCGGCTCACCGCCGAAGAACAGGCGTTTATCGAAGGGCCGGTGGAAGAAGCCTGCCGGATGGCGAACGACTTTGAAATTACCCATGAGCGCGCCGACCTGCCGCCGGAGCTGTGGGCGTTTTTAAAGCAGCACCGCTTCTTCGCCATGATCATCAAAAAACAGTACGGCGGCCTGGAGTTTTCCGCCTATGCGCAGGCGCAGGTGCTGCAAAAGCTGGCCGGCGTCTCCAGCATTGTGGCGATTACCGTCGGCGTGCCCAACTCGCTGGGCCCCGGCGAACTGCTGCAACACTACGGCACCGACGAGCAGAAAGATCACTACCTGCCCCGGCTGGCCCGCGGTCAGGAAATCCCCTGTTTTGCGCTGACCAGCCCGGAAGCCGGATCCGACGCCGGCTCCATACCGGACAGCGGCGTGGTGTGCTACGGCAACTGGCGCGGCGAGCAGGTGCTGGGCATGCGCCTGACCTGGAACAAGCGCTACATCACCCTGGCTCCGGTGGCCACGGTGCTCGGCCTGGCTTTTAAACTGTATGACCCGGATCGCCTGCTGGGTGAAACGGAGGAGCTGGGCATTACCTGCGCCCTGATCCCCACCGACACCGCGGGCGTACAAATCGGCCGTCGCCATTTCCCGCTCAACATCCCGTTTCAGAACGGCCCCACCCAGGGGGAAAATATTTTCGTTCCGCTGGATTATATTATCGGCGGGCCGAAAATGGCCGGACAGGGCTGGCGCATGCTGATGGAATGCCTGTCGGTCGGGCGCGGCATCACGCTGCCGGCCAACTCCACCGGCGGGCTGAAAACCATCGCCCTCGGCGTCGGCGCCTATGCGCATATTCGCCGCCAGTTCAAAGTCTCCATCGGCAAGATGGAGGGGATTGAAGAGCCGCTGGCGCGCATCGCCGGAAATACCTATGTGATGGATGCCGCCGCCACCTTGATTACCAGCGGGATTATGCAGGGGGAAAAACCGGCGGTGCTGTCCGCCATCGTCAAATATCACTGTACCCACCGCGGCCAGCGGGCGGTGATGGACGCCATGGATATTACCGGCGGCAAAGGCATCTGTCTCGGCCCCTCCAACTTCCTGGCCCGCAGCTATCAGGGCTCGCCGATCGCCATCACCGTGGAAGGGGCCAATATTCTGACCCGCAGCATGATCATTTTCGGCCAGGGCGCGATCCGCTGCCATCCGTACCTGCTGGACGAGATGGCGGCGGCGCAGGCTAAAGACGTTGCGCGCTTTGACCGCGCGCTGTTCGGTCATATCGGGCATATCGGCGCCAGCGCGGTGCGCAGTTTCTGGCTGGGTTTAACCGACGGCCGCCTGAGCCGCGCGCCGGTCAATGACGCGACCCGTCGTTATTATCAGCGCCTCAATCGCCTGAGCGCCAATATGGCCTTGCTGGCCGACGTTTCCCTGGCGGTGTTGGGCGGCAGCCTGAAGCGGCGCGAACGTATTTCCGCCCGCCTGGGGGATATTCTCAGCCAGCTCTATCTGGCCTCCGCCACGCTGAAACGCTATGACGACGAAGGCCGCCAGAAGGCCGACCTGCCGCTGGTCCACTGGGGGGTTGAGGATTGTCTGCATCAGGCGGAGCAGGCGTTGGTCGATCTGCTGCGCAACTTCCCCAATCGCGCCGCGGCAGGCTTGCTGAGCGTCGTCCTGCTGCCGCTCGGCCGCCGTTGCCACGCCCCGTCGGACCGCCTTGACCATCAGGTGGCAAAACTGCTGCAAACGCCGTCCGCCACCCGCAGCCGTCTGGGCCGGGGGCAATATCTGGCCGCCAGCGAGCACAACCCGGTGGGGCTGCTGGAAGAAGCGCTGCGGGATATTATCGCGGCGGAACCGATTTACCAGCGCCTGTCGCAAGCCAGCGGCAGGCACCTGCCTTTTATGCGGCTGGACGCGCTGGCCGAACAGGCGCTGGCGGATGGGAATATCACCGCGGACGAAGCCAAAATATTGATCAAGGCGGAAGCGAGCCGCCTGCGTTCAATCAACGTTGATGATTTCGCCGCGCATAAACTGGCGGCTCAGCCGCAAGAGACGGCCACGCCAGAGCGGCGGGAAAAGACGCAGGCGGCGTAATGGCGCAACCAGGGCCGGACGTTGCGGCCCGTTATTGCGCGAAACGCATTTGCGCGCCCCGGCGCCTGCGTTAAACTGACGTTGTTTTCTTTAACACTGGTAATCCCCCATGGCATACATCCCGAAAAACTACGCGCGGCTGGAAAGCGGCTATCGCGAAAAGGCGTTGAAACTCTTCCCGTGGGTATGCGGGCGCTGTTCGCGCGAATTCGTCTATTCCAACCTGCGCGAATTAACGGTTCACCATATCGATCACGACCACAGCAATAACCCGGAAGACGGCAGCAACTGGGAGATGCTGTGCCTGTATTGCCACGATCATGAGCACTCCAAATACACCGACGCCGACACCTACGGTTCTACCGTGGTCGCCGGCGAAGATGCGCAGAAAGACGTGGGCCTGGCCACACACAATCCCTTCGCCGATCTGAAGGCGTTGCTGGAGAAAGGAAAGAAGTAGGCGTCATCCGACAGGGCGAAAGGAATGGGGCGTCCGAACGCCCCCAATCTGCTGCTGCCTATGCCGCGCTTTTGCGCACCAGGACCAGCAGTTCATCCTCATTGGCGATTTGCGGCGCGGCGAGAATCAACTCCCGGCCGAGGCGCAGCGCCTGACGCTGGGATTCCGCCCGCGCATCGTCGTCCTGAATGGTATCAAGATCGGCGACGTGCGCCAGCCCAATGGTGCGGCGAATCAGTTCCGTGCCGCAATAGCCGACGGCATCCCGCCATACCTGCTGCAAAAAGATCTCGGCATAGCCGGATTCAGACAACGAAGGCTCGCGGCCGCGCGCCTGATTCAACGCCAAAAAGCGCGCGGAGAAGGTGTTCCACAGCGTACGAATATCGGCAAGACGCCGCTCGCGCCCTTCCGCCGCCTCACGCGGCGCCAGCAGGCCGGGTAAACCGCAATAGTTAAGCAGCAGATTGCCGATGGCGGTTCCCACGTCGAAACCGATGGGGCCGTAAAAACCGAACTCGGCGTCAATCGCCTTTAGGCTCCCCGCCGCCACAAAAATCGAACCGCTGTGAATGTCGCCGTGCAGCAGCGCTTCCGCCTTGCTCAAAAAACGGTGTTTCAATCCGGCGACGGCCAGCTTCAGCTCTCGGTCGTCGCGCAGCGACTGCACGTCGTCCAGCAGCGCGGCGTCGAACTGGTTTCTTTCATGGTCGATATAGGGGTCGGTAAAGAACAGATCTTCGGTGATTTGGCACAGTTCGGGATTGGTGAAACGGCTTACCGCCGCTTTTTTATCATGGGGGGACTGATAAAAATCCGACGTATGAAACAGCGTTTGCGCCAGATACTCGCCCAACTGCGCGGCGGCCTGGGGATAGTGAATCCCCTGAATCAACTCGCTGCGCCAGATGCGATAGTCAGAAAGATCTTCCTGTACCATCACCGCCAGCTCCGCGTCATGGTGCAGCACCGTCACCGTATGCTGGGGGCAAAACTGCGCATGGGTCAGCAGCGTTTGCGCTTCAATACGCGCGCGATCCAGCGTCAGCGGCCAGGATTCGCCGACGCAGCGCACGTAGGGCAATGCCTGTTTGACAATCACCCGGCTGACGCCCTGGGTATCACGAACTTTAAACACCAGATTCAGATTACCGTCGCCAATTTCTTCTGCCGCGATCAGCGCCTGCGGATCGCTCACCCCGCCGTATTGACGGGCATATTCCACGGCATCCTGTGCCGTAAAGGTGCGGTAAAGTGACATTGCCAACCCCTTCTTTCTGCATTCGCTATTTTCAGCACCGAACGGTCTATGGGTATAAAAACGTTTGGACGTCTATACATCCGTTCAACATATTGGCAGAATAAGAAAATTGACGCCATAACGCAACATGGATTTAACCACTCATGCAGTCACTTAACACAACCAGTCTGAAAATCGTTGACGGCCAGCTGTGGATCCTCGACCAGCAGGCGCTGCCGCAGGAAAAAAACTGGCGCCCCTGCCCTGACGTTACCGCGCTGGTTGAGCATATTCAGGCGCTGCGGGTGCGCGGCGCGCCGCTTATCGGCCTTTCCGCCAGCCTGCTGCTCGCCCTGCTGGCGGAACAAGGGCTGACCCGGCCGCAGTTGGCCGACGCGCTGGAAACGCTGCGCGCCGCGCGCCCTACCGCCGTCAATCTGATGAATAATCTGGATCGGATGAAACAGGCGCTGGCGCAGCCGCAGTTCGCCCCGGCGATGGCGCGGGAAGCGCTAAGATTGGTGGAGGAAGACCGCGCCCTGTGCGAACAGATAGCCGATTACGGCGCCGCGCTGGTCAAGCCCGGCAGCCGCCTGCTGACCCACTGTAACACCGGCGGGCTGGCGACGGCCGGCATCGGCACCGCCATCGGCGTACTGCTGCGCGCGCATCAGGCGGGAAAAGTGGCGCAGGTGTGGGTGGATGAAACCCGGCCATTGCTGCAGGGCGGACGCCTTACCGCCTGGGAGCTGGGCGAACTGGGCATTCCTTATCGGCTGATTTGCGATTCGATGGCCGCCGGCCTGATGGCGCAGGGCCAGGTCGATGCCGTATGGGTGGGCGCGGATCGCATCGCCGCCAACGGCGATGTCGCCAACAAGATCGGCACCTACAGCCTGGCCGTACTGGCGCGCTACCATCAGATCCCATTCTACGTCGCCGCGCCGCATACCACGCACGACCCCGACTGCCCGGACGGCAACGCCATCCCGATAGAACAACGCGCCGCGGAGGAGGTCACCGGCGTAGCCGGCGGTTTCGGCCGCTGCCAGTGGGCGCCGCACAACGCCCCGGTCTACAACCCGGCTTTCGACGTTACGCCGGCGGCGCTGATCAGCGGCTGGGTGCTGGATACCGGCGTGGTGACGCCGCAGGCGGTGCAAGATGGGATATTTCGCTCAGCGTTGCGCTAAAGGGAAAGATAATCGATATCACAGATTGGCATCAGACCTAAGCTTATTAAGCTTGTTACAAAGGAGCGCGTACTGATGCCTCAAACATCGTCTGAATATCCCGGTCAGCCTCATCGAAACGGTGATCGATAGCGATACAATGCTCATACCCGCCCGGCGCCCTGTCGCCTTGCAATACCGGTACAAGCTGGACATAAGGTTTACCCGCCTTGGCGATAATCACCGTCTCGCCCTCCGCGGCCTTATCCGCAAGCAGGCTTAACCGGGACTTGGCTTCATGCATATTAACCTGAACCGTCATATTACCTCCTTAGCTAGATTAGCTAAGTAATAATCAGGCAACCTCAAAGCGCCAGTCAAACTGGCGCTTGAGGCATTATCGTCGTAACAGCGCGGGATCAGCCCGCCAATTTCGGATACGCATCGGCAATCTTGTCGCCGGTGAAATGCGCGATCCAGCCTTCCGGGTTGTCGAACAGGCGGATGGCGGTGAAATGCGGCTCCGGCCCCATATCAAACCAGTGCGCGGTGCCCGCGGGAACGGACAGCAAGTCGTTTTTCTCGCACAGGATCTGGAAAATCTTTCCTTGCAGATGCAGGCAGAACAAGCCGGCGCCCTCAACGAAGAAACGCACCTCATCCTCGTTATGCGTGTGCTCGGAGAGAAACTTGGCGCGCAGCTCCGCGCGCTGCGGATTGTCCGCCCGAATGCTGATGACGTCGACCGACTGGTAGCCTTTTTCCGCCACCAGCCGCTCGATGTCGTGCTTATAGGCCGCCAGCACCTCCTCGGAGGAGGGATTGGCGCTTAACGGCTGCGTCGCCTGCCAGCGTTCAAACCGCACGCCGATATCGTCCAACTGCTGACGGATGGCCTGCGCTTCCTGGCTTTGCCAAATCGGTTGGCCGGCGTCGCTATCGCTAAAGATGGTCAGTGCGCTCATTGGGAATACTCCTCTACATCGATCTGGTCAAAACGTGTCACCTGGCGGTGACGGCTCAAATCATCAGCATCACCGCGGATCAGCTGACAGGTGTGCCATCCGGCCTGCTGCGCGGCATCCAGCTCCTGACGAATATCCGACAGGAACAGCAGTTCTCCGGCGGGCAAACCGATGGATTGGGCGATGGCGCGGTAGGACGCCGCTTCACGCTTGGCGCCGACGCGGGTATCGAAATAATCGCTGAACAGCGGGCGCAGATCGCCCGCTTCGCTGTAGCCAAACAGCAGTTGCTGCGCCTCCACCGATCCCGATGAATAGACATACAGCCGGATGCCCTGGCGCTGCCAGTCAGCCAGCTGCTGCGCCGCGTCCGGGTAAATATGACCGCGGAAATCGCCGTTGTGATAACCGCTGCGCCAGATAATGCCCTGCAACAGCTTGAGCGCCGTTGATTTGCGGTCCTGATCCATAAAGCGGTGCAACGCCGAAATCAAAGCGTCGTCGTCCGCATCCGGCGCGTCCAGCTCCTGGCGCAGCAGCGTCAACGCATGCGCAATCTCTCCATCGTCGCCCTGCTGGCGCACCGTTGCCGCCAGCCGCTCGCGGGCATAGGGAAACAGCCGGTCATGGACGAAACGGATATCGCTGGTGGTGCCTTCAATGTCCGTCACTATCGCCTTAATCGCACGGTTCTGGCTCATTTGGCCTCCAGCAGCAGACGTTGCAGTTCGCACTGAAACAGGAACTCCAGCCCTTCAAGATGGCGTCGCGCCTCTTGCACGCCGTCGCCCCAGCAATAAAGGCCGTGGCCGCGCACCAGAAAGCCGTAGCGCAGCGGCGTTTGCTCCGCGCGCGCCGCCACTTTCCGCGCCAGCGCCGCAATATCCTGATCGTTATCGAAGATGGGGATCGTCACGGCATCCAGGTGGCTTTTCTGTCCCGCCAGCGACTTCTGCATTTCATAGCCGTGCAGCACCAGCTCCGCGCCGGCGATCGCCCTGGAGAGCACGGTCGCATTGACCGAGTGGGTATGCAGCACCGCCCCCGTCTGCGGGTAAGTGCGGTACAGCAGGGTATGCAGCCCGGTTTCCGCGGAAGGCGTACGCCCGCTGGGCACATGGTTGGTGGCGATGTCCACCAGCAGGAAATCCTCCGCCTGTAAGCTGCCTTTGTCCTTGCCTGATTCGGTAATCAGGCACTGCCGCTCATCCAGGCGTACCGACATATTGCCGCCGGTCGCCGGACACCAGCCCTTCTGCCCTATCCAGTGACAGGCGGCAAGCAGCGCCGCACGTTGCAGGTTTTCTGTCATTGATACTTCCTGTTTTTATAGGTACTTAGTACCTTTAGTTATGAGTTAGCACTTAAAGGAATTTAGCCGTTTATACGTCCAAGCGGCTTGATTGCCAAATACTAACATCGTGATATATTGGCAGACAATACAGGCTTGCAGGAGTCCTTACCAGTCATGAGCGCCGCCCTTATTCCCGAAAGTAAACTGCCCTCCCTCGGCACCACCATTTTTACCCAGATGAGCATGCTGGCTTTGCAGCATAAGGCCATCAATCTATCGCAGGGCTTCCCAGACTTCGACGGTCCCGACTATTTGCAGCAGCGCCTGGCGTATCACGTCGGTCAGGGCGCCAATCAGTATGCGCCGATGACCGGCGTCGCCCCGCTGCGCGCCGTCATCGCCGAGAAAACCGCCGAACTTTACGGCTGGCGGCCGGACGCCGATAGCGAAGTCACCGTCACCGCCGGCGCCACCGAAGCGCTGTTTGCCGCCATCACCGCCCTGGTTCGCCCCGGCGATGAAGTGATCTGTTTCGATCCCAGCTACGACAGCTATGCCCCCGCGGTGGAGCTGGCCGGCGGCGTACTGAAACGCCTGGCGTTGCAGCCCCCGGCCTTTCACGTCGACTGGGCCGAGTTCTCCACGCTGCTTAGCGAACGCACCCGCCTGGTGATCCTCAACACGCCGCACAACCCTTCCGGCACCGTATGGCGGCGGGAGGATTTTCAGCAGCTGTGGCAGGCCATCGCCGCGCACGAAATCTACGTGCTGAGCGACGAAGTGTATGAGCATATCTGCTTCGCCGCAGAGGGACACGCCGGCGTGCTGGCGCATCCGTCGCTGCGTCAGCGGGCCATCGCGGTTTCCTCGTTCGGCAAAACCTTTCATATGACCGGCTGGAAAGTCGGCTACTGTGTGGCCCCCGCCGCGCTGAGCGCCGAAGTACGCAAAATCCATCAGTATCTAACCTTCTCCGTGAATACGCCGGCCCAGTTCGCCATTGCGGATATGCTGCGCGAGCACCCCGAACACTGGCGCACCCTGCCCGACTTTTACCGCGCCCGCCGCGATCGTTTCGTCAATGCGCTGGCGGAGAGCCGGTTTGAGCTGTTGCCCTGCGAAGGCACCTACTTCCTGCTGGCGGATTACCGCGCCATTTCCGATCGGGATGACGTCAGCTTCTGCCGCTGGATGACCGAAGACGTGGGCGTGGCGGCGATCCCGCTGTCGGTATTCTGCGCCGAGCCGTTCCGGCACACGCTGATTCGGCTATGCTTTGCGAAACAGGAATCCACTCTGAATGCGGCGGCGGAGCGCTTATGTCGACTTTAAAAATCACCCTATTGCAACAACCCCTGACCTGGCAGGACGCCGAGGCCAACCTGAAGCACTTTGATACGCAGTTGGCGGAGATTACCGGGCGCGACCTGATCGTACTGCCGGAGATGTTTACCAGCGGTTTTTCGATGGAGGCGGCGAAGAGCGGCGTTGAGCAGTCGGTGGTGGAAAAGTGGCTGCATCGGTGGGCGCAACGCAATAACGCGCTGGTCGGCGGCAGCATTGCGGTACGGACGCCAAAAGGCGCGGTAAACCGCTTCCTGCTGGTCTCGCCCCACGGCGACGTTTACCATTATGACAAACGCCACCTGTTTCGTATGGCCGATGAGCACCATCACTACCAGGCGGGCGCGGAGCGGACCGTTATCGAGTGGCGCGGCTGGCGGATTTGCCCGCTGATTTGTTATGACCTGCGCTTCCCGGTGTGGTCTCGCAACCGGCAGGATTACGATCTGCTGCTGTATGTGGCCAACTGGCCGGCGCCGCGCGCGGCGCACTGGCAGACATTGCTGGCGGCGCGGGCGATAGAGAACCAGGCGTACGTTGCCGGCTGTAACCGCGTGGGCGCCGACGGCAACGGCCACAGCTATCGCGGCGACAGCCTGATCGTCAACGCGCAGGGGGAAATCCTGACTTCCGCGCCGCCGAACCAAGCCGCCCGGCTGGATGCGGAGCTGTCGCTGGAGGCCCTGCAAAGCTACCGCGAAGCTTTCCCCGCATGGCGCGACGCCGACCGCTTTTCGCTGTAAAGCGTCAGCGCCGGCGTCAGCGGCAAGGCAGCGATGACGCCGGCGCGTCGAGACAGATATCATCTTCCTCGGCGCGCAGCGCCAGCCGCTGGATGATGTCCTGGCGCAACAGATATTTTTTGATTTTTCCCGATGCCGTGCGCGGCAGCGCGTCGACGATAACCACCCATTCCGGGTATTTGTATTTGGCGACCCGTTTGCGGCTGAAGAAAGCGATCACCTCTTCCAGCGTCAGCGTCTGGTAAGGCGCTTTCAGGACCAGATAGGCGCAGGAACGCTCTCCCAGACGCGCGTCCGGCATGGCGACCACCCCCGCGTCGCGCACGCGCGGATGCTGCAGCAGAATCTCTTCCACCTCCCGGCTGCTGATATTCTCGCCGCCGCGCACGATGATATCCTTTTTCCGGCCGGTGATTTTGATGTAGCCGTCCTCATCCATGCGGCAGAGATCGCCGCTGTAGTACCAGCCATCCTGATCCAGCGCGCGGGCGGTCAGTTCCGGTTCGTCCAGATACCCCATAAACACGTTGGGACCGCGGGACGCCTCTTCCCCCTCTACGCCGCGGGGCACCGTTTTGCGCGCCTTGTCGACGATCTTGATTTCCACGCCTGGGGCGGCGGTGCCGTCGGTGTTGATCACCCGGGAAAGCGGATCGTCGAGCTTAACCACCGCATGGGGCGAACTTTCCGTCGCGCCGTAAACGCTCAGCAACTTGATGCCGGCCTGTAAACAGTCGCGGCTGATTTTTTTCGGGATGGTGGTGCCGCCGCACAGAAAGAAACGCAGCGAAGAGAGGTCGTAGTGGCGCTGCTGCACGCAACACAACAGGTCGTAGACAAAAGGCGTGGCCCCCATCACGCAGGTGCATTTTTCCCGCTCCAGAAACGTCAGGCACTCCGACGGATTAAAAATATCCAGCAGCACGCTGCGCGCGCCGATGATAAAGGGCGCGGTGACGCCGTGCAGAAAGCCGGTGGCATGGGCCAGCGGCGCGGGCATCAATATGGTGTCCAGCCAGCTCAGGTTCAGCGTCGCGCAGTAGGCGCGTTCGCTGGCGACAATATTGTTATGGGTGAGCATAACGCCCTTGGGCACCCCTTCCGTACCGGAGGTGAACAGCACCGCGGCCAGTTCGTCGCCGTGCGTCCTGACGGGATTTTCCAGCGGGGAATAGTCTTGCAGCAGCTGGCTGAGCGCCGGCGTCGAGTCGGCGGGCGCCAGCTTATCGACGGCCACCACCCGCTGTAGATGCGGCAGTTGAGAACGCAGCGGGACGATCCGCTCCAGCGGACTGGCGTTTTTGAACAGGGTCGGGGCGAACAGAACCCGGGCCCGGCTCTTGTTAAGCGTCCAGATAAGTTCCGTCTCGCGGTAAGCGGGCAGCAGCGGAACCGAAACCGCCCCGGTTTTCAGGCAGGCCAGATAGATAATGGTGAATTCGCACCAGCCGGGAAGCTGAAAGGCCACCCGGTCGCCGGGCCGGATGCCCGCGTCCAGCAGGTAGGCGGCCACGCTTCCCGCCGCGCGATCCAGTTGCGCATAGGTGTATGACGCCCCCTGATTGTCGAGGACGGCGATCTTTTCCGGCGCGGCCTTAACCGACTGATGCCAATAGTCGGCGAGCGACGCGTCTCCCCAGTAACCCTGTTGTCGGTAATATTCCCTGCGCGCCGCGTTAAATTTTATCGTGACAGTCATTCGCGTTATCCCGGTCATCAATAACAACCGTGCAGTGCCGTTTATCGTTAATAGCCGACATATCGCCTAGCTCGAGGGCGCCGTCGGCCGCCAGATTTCCCCGTTCTAAGGGATTAGCCGAAACGGAACTCGATACCGAAAGTGCCCTGCGGGTATTCCCACTTCTCCAGAATGGTATCGCCGCACAGTACCCGGCAGGTGCCGCACTCCAGGCACCCCGCGTAGTCGAAATGGATATTGCCTTCGTCGTCCTGTTTATACAGGCCGGCGGGACAGGCGTGCAGCAACAGGCGGAACTGTTCCGCATCCGGGTTATCAACCAGTACGATGTGCGGGTTGCTTTCATCCACCCGGAATTTATCGACCCCCAGTTTCACATCCACATTTACCGTTTTGTCGTCGTTCATAGCGCGCCCGCCCCTTTAATGCCGTCTTTCAGCAGATTCATCAGCCCCACCTGTCTGGCCCGTTTCACTATTTTTGTCCGCAGGGGTTTAGCGGGACTGCCGTCAATAATGAACATATCGCTCATGATGTCGGCGGCCATGCGCGGGTATTGGTCGAACAGGCGGGGAGTTTCCATCAGCGCCGGCAGCTTGCGGTAGTGATGCATATCGCGCAGCACAAAGCTCTGCTCCAGCTTTTTACGGTATCCCGCCAGCCCGCCGGCGGAGAAATCCTGCTGGTTTTTCGCCTCAATGGCGGTCAACGCAGCCGCTTCCGCCGAGGCGACGGCCAGATCCATACCGCGCACGGTATAGCCCAGATTCAGACACATCCCCGCCGCGTCGCCGACGATCATCACCCCGTCGTCCGCCAGCGGCGGCACCATCGCCAGGCCGCCTTCCGGCACCATATGCGCGGAATACTCCAGCAGTTCGCCGCCCGCAATCAACGGGCGGATGGCGGGATGGCGTTTAAAATCCTCCATCATCTGCGGTACGCTTTTACTGGCGCGCGCCATATCGCCCAGGCCGCAGACCAGCCCCAGCGACAGCGTATCCCGATTGGTGTAGAGGAAACCGCCCCCCATCAGGCCGTTGGACGGCGCGCCGGCGAACAGCCAGGCCGCCCCTTCGCCGGCGGAGAGGTTAAAACGGTCTTCTATCTGCGACGACGACAGCGAGATCAGCTCTTTGACGCCCACGGCATAGTGATGGGGCGACGGCGGCGGCACCATGCCGATAGAGCGGCCGAGAAGCGAGTTAACGCCGTCGGCCAGAATAACCACGTTGGCTTCCAGCGCATCGTCGCCGGCCTGTACGCCGGTCACCCTGTTGCCTTCCCGCAGCAGCGCATCCACCCGGACGCCGGGAATAAACTGCGCCCCCGCCGCCTCGGCTTTTTCCATCAGCCAGGGGTCGAACAGGTTGCGAAGCACTGTGTAGGAGGCTTGCGCCGGACTATCCGGCCGCTGGCTATGGAAATCCAGCGTGACGGCGCTGTCGTCGGTGAGAAAGGAGATTTTCTCCCTGGCGACCTTGCGTTCGACCGGCGCCTCTTGCGCAAAACCCGGCATAATCTTCTCCAGGCTGTGGGCGTAAAGGCGCCCCCCGGTCATATTCTTACTGCCCGCGGAATTGCCGCGCTCGATGACCAGCACCTCCAGCCCGGCTTGCGCCATGATATAACCGGCGACGCAGCCCGCCACGCCGGCACCGACCACGATGGCATCGAATTTTTCTTCCGACATGCTGTTGCTCCCCGGCCCGCGACCGTTTTTGTGGGGCGGGCCGTTTATTATTATCGATTTAGCTGTTCAATCAGGGCCGGCACGACCTTGTAGATATCCCCCACCAGGCCGTAGTCGGCGTACTGGAAGATCGGCGCGTTCTTGTCTTTATTGACGGCGACGATGATCCTGGCGCCGTTGCCGCCGACCATATGCTGGATCTGCCCGGAAATGCCCAGCGCCAGATAGAGATCGGACTTCAGCAATACGCCGGACACGCCGATATAGCGCTCGCGCTCCATCCAGTGTTCGCCCTCGGCGATCGGCCGCGAACAGCCCACTTCCGCCCCCAGAACGCTCGCCAGCGCCTGCACCATGCGCAGGTCGTCCTGCGCCACCAGACCGCGCCCCACGCCCACCACGCGTTTGGCTTTGCTCAGATCCACGCTGCTCAACGATTTGCTGCGGCGCTCCTTGCACAGGATCTCCTGGCGCGGCGCGACATAATTCACCTGGCGGACAGGGCTGGGATGAGCGGAATCGGCCGGTGCGGGCTCGACGGCGCCGGGAGCCAGCGTGACAACGGCAACCGGGGTATTGATTTTTTCCCGGCCGAAGGCCAGACCGCCGTACATCCGGTGTTCGGCATAGGCGGCGTCATCGTCGACGCTGAACGACGTAACGTCGTTGACCACCGCCGCATCAAGCAATACGCCCAGTCTGGCGGCCAGCGCCTTGCCGCGTTTGGTCGCCGCCAGCAGGATAAGCGTGGCGGGCCGCTGTTGCGCCGCGGGTTTCTCGATAAGGGAAACCAGGGTTTCCGCATAGTTTTCCACCCGCTGCAGGGCGGACTTCTCATCCAGCACGTAGAGCGCATCCGCCCCCAGCGGCTGAACGGACGGCACGGCGTCGGCCGTGGGCAGCAGTACGTCGACGCGTTCGCCCCACTGCCGGGCGCCGCTCAACAATTCGGCGTAGCGATCGGGGTTGTCGCTGAACACCCATACGTTGGCTAATTTACTCATGATTGTTTTTCTCCGTTGCGGGTTAGTTCAGCGCTTTTTTCAGGTGTTCCGCCAATTCAGCAACCGCTTCCGGCGAGTCACCCTCAATAATGACGTGTTTACGTTCCGCCTGCGGCGGCACGTGGATTTGGGTCAGTTCGGTATAGGGGGCCGCCGGCGACCAGTCGATATCGCCGCCCTGCCAGTGCGTGACCGGTTTTTTTCCCGCGCCGAGGATGGCTTTCATGGAGGGAATTTTCGGCACATTGATATCCGAAGTGACGCAGAGCGCGGCCGGAAGCGTCAGTTCCAGCACTTCCACTTCATCTTCCAGAGTGCGTTCAACCAGGACGCGGTTATCGACCAGCTGGATATTGCTGACGGCATTGACGGTGGGAAGCTGCAACAACTCGCCCACCAGCAGTCCGACCTGCTGGGCGTACAGGTCGCCGGAGCCTTCGCCGAACAGCAGCAGATCGAAGCCGATCTTGCGGGCGGCGGCGGCCAGCGCCCGCGCCGTGTCATAAGGCAGCGCGTGCTCCAGTTTTTCGTCCTGAACCAGATAGAGTTCCTGCGGGCCGCGCGACAGCACGTCTTTACGCACCTTGGTGTTGTCCAAAAACTTACCGCCGGCGCTGAGCGCGACGACCCGATCGTCGTCGCCGGCCAACTGTACGGCCGCTTCAATGGCATTCAGATCGAACTGGCTGATTTTGGCATCGGCACGCTCAAAACTGAGCGTCCGCTGCGCGGTAACCACAATGTCTTGCTCTTCGGGAACCAGCTTGAAGCAGGTTATTATTTTCATGATCTCTCCTATCGGCAATAACGGATATCTGGGATAGCAGTGAAGGCTTCCGAAACAGAATGAAGGTTTCGTAACGACAAACCCCATTTATCTCAGAGGGATATACAAAATTGTATGGTGATATAGTGATACGGCGGCGCGGGAAAAACGACATGATAATATGTTTTAGTTACCAACTATCTTGCAAAAAAAACAGGCTGACGATTAACGTTGGTTAATCATTTATTCTTATTCTCTCCGTGAGGTTAATAGGTAAAAAACAGCATAGCGTTAAACATGAAATTAACACTAAAAGACGCATAGAAATATCAGGATGTGATACGTATCATAAATACTCGAAAAAAATCTTTAGCGAGATCGATAAAAGAAAAAAACAACTTTGCATTGTAAATTCGATGTATCTATTTTGTATATTATGAGTCAATTCATGATATGAAATAGAAAAAATAAAGGGCTCAAGCGCGGTAACGACCTGGCGTTTTATGCTGCTTTCCGGTTGACGTACTATCTTGCATAGCATACAAACAATCTTGTTTGGAGGCGCTGATTTCGTGCTATACATTGTCATCGGTTGCTATATCGCACCCTTAATAATTGGCTTACACCTTACGGTTAAATGTGGAGGTAGTCATGTATCAGCGTTGGTTTGACGATAAAGCGGACGCCATTTTTGAAAACGGACGAACCCCTAAGCTATCCCGATTCGTCATTAGCGACGACCCCAACTGGGAATCCGGTCATCATGTGCATGAAGCCGAAACCGAACTGATCTACGTAAAAAAAGGCGTGGTCAAACTGACCATCGACTCATCGAACTACGTCGCCAGAGCTGGCGATATCGTGGTCATTGAGCGCGGCAGCCTGCACGCCGTGGCTTCTGACGCCGCATCGCCCGCCACCACCTATACCTGTGCGGTTTATGGCTTCAAGATTAACGGACTGGAAGAAAATCGCATCATGCGGCCAAACTGTTGTCCGGTGGTATCGGCGCTCAAAAACAAAGAGGTGATAACCAGTATTTTTCAAGAAATCAGCATTACCTTCCCCCAACAAAAGAACGGTATCCCATCATCGGTTTATGATGCTTTTGGCTATGTGCTGACGGTGATGTTTTACGAGAACTTTAAAAGCGCGTATCGCACCGACTCCGGGCAGATAATCAAAGACGCTCTGGTTAAAGATATTCTGGTTTATTTAAATAATAATTACCGGGAAAGAATTACTCTGGAACACCTGGCGAAAAAATTCCGCGCCAGCGTGAGTTATATCTGTCATGAATTTACCAGAGAATATCATATTTCGCCCATCAACTACGTTATTAAACGTCGAATCACCGAAGCGAAATTTGCATTAACCAATACGGAATTATGCCTGAACGAAATTTCTTTCCGCGTCGGGTATGATAATGTCGATCACTTCACAAAATTATTTATTCGCCATGTCGGCTGTTCCCCCTCGGAATACCGGAAACAGTTTAAAAGCGATCTGAACGGGCCGGAATATACCGCGGAATTCGACCAGAAGCCGGAAGTATTGATTTAACTATAATGCCGCGATACAACGCAATCAGTTCACCCCGCCAGGCGTGAACTGATTACTCATCATGACTACTTATTCTGATAATCCTTCAAGATCTGGCGCCCGGCGATATAGATCATAATCTCATCGGTGCCGCCGCCGATTCGTTCACAACGCACGTCGCGCCAGAATCGGGAAACGCGGGCATCATCGGTATAGCCCAGCCCGCCCATGATTTGTATCGCGTCGTCAATAACTTCAAGGGCGGTGCGGGCGCAATACAATTTGCACAGCGCGGCGCTGGTTCTCAACGACTGCCGCATATCCGCCTGCCAGGCCACTTTCAACACCATATTGCGCATGTTTTCGGTTTTGATGGCCATCAGCGCCAGCTTTTCCTGAATCATCTGATTATGGCCGATGGGCTTGCCGAACTGAATGCGCTGGTTGGCATATCTGGCGGCGTCTTCAAATGCGCACTCGGCGAAACCGGTGCTGCGGGCGGCATTAATCAGGCGTTCCATTTCAAAGTTATACATCACGTTCAGGAAGCCCATGCCTTCTTCACCGACCCTGTCGCTCTCCTCCACCTCGACATTGTCCAGGTAAACTTCGCAGGTGCTCAGCATATGCCAGCCAATCTTGCGCAGCGGATTGATTTTGATGCCCGGACGATTCGACTCAACCCACCACAGGGTAAACGCCTTTTTCGGGTCCTGCGGCGCGGGATCCCGCGCCAGCACCAGCATATAGGGGTACTCTTTCGCCCCGGTGATAAAGGTCTTCTGGCCGTTCAAATACACTTTGCCATTCTTGCGCGTGTAGGTGGTGGTGGCGCTATTGTTATCCGAACCGGCGCCGGGTTCGGTGAGGGCCAGCGCATAGGCGGGGTCGCCGGTGGCCAGGGTGCTTTCCGCCGTTTTCCGCAGCTGTTCCGGCGAACCGAACCGCAGCATACTGTGAATGCACTGCCCGTTGGTGATCAGAAATGCGGGAGCGCCGCATTTTGACACCTCCATCAGCGCCAGCATTTGCGTCACATAGTCGGCGGGAATGCCGTTATATTCCTCCGGCACGCCCAGCAGGGAAATACCGTTGTCGGATAGCGCCTTCATAAATTCTTTGGGATAGGTGCCCGTCTGGTCGCAGGTTCTGAAATATTCTTCCGGGAAATCACTGGTAATGAGTTCCCGAATACTGGCCAGCAGCAACTCTTGCTCTTCGGTTAAACCAAAGTTCATATTCTGTACTCCTGTTGTTAGTTACCTTCAGGTAAAACAAATCCCATGGCCCGGTCGTAAAACATTCTTTCATCCATTAACTTCAGGTCACTGGATATAATCGGCTGGAAGTCCATTTGCGCTAAAATATCTCTGTCCAGGTCGACGCCGGGGGCAATTTCAATCAAGTGCAAGCCATCCTGTTTTAAGGTAAATACCGCGCGCTCGGTGATATAACGCACATCCAGCCCGCGCTCCAGGGCGATTTTTCCGCTGAAGGTGACCTCCGGTATTTGTTTTATAAATTTCTTGACCCTGCCCTCCTGGACTATTTTCAGTTTCCCTTCGCCGACGTCGGTTTTTAAACTGCCCGCGGTTAAGGTTCCGCAAAAGATGATTTTCTTCGAGGTGGCGCTAATATCGATAAAGCCGCCCGTCCCCATAATTTTGCCGTTGAATTTATGCACGCCGACATTACCCTGGCTATCCACTTCGGCGAAGCTCAAATAGCAGACGTCCAGCCCGCCGCCGTGATAGAAGTCGAACTGCGAGGTCATATCCAGAATGGCGCGCGTATTGACGTTGGCGCCAAAGGCGACGCCCTGGGTGGTGATGCCGCCGATAGGGCCGGTCTCCACCGTCAGGACGAAGTCGTCGGCGCAGCCCTCTTCTCTGGCGACCAGGCCGATACCGTCCGCGATGCCGACCCCGACGTTACCCACCGCGCCTTTGCGCATCTCAAACAGGGCCCGCCGCGCCACCAGCTTGCGCTGATTGAGCGGGATAGCCATTTGGGCGCTGTCATCCAGCACGAAGTCGCCGGAAATAAAGCGGTTAACCGGCGCGCCGCCGTAAAGCTGCGTTTGCGCCGGATCGACGACGACGATATCCACCAGATAGCCGGGAATTCTCACCGATTTGGGATGCAGCGTGGCCTTTTTGACCATCTTCTGTACCTGCATCATCACAATGCCGCCCTGGTTATGCACCGCCTGGGCGATAACCAGGGCGTCCAGATACATCACCTCATCTTCAAAAGAGGCGTAGCCTTCGCTATCGCAGGTCGTGGCGCGGATAAAGGCGACGTTCGGCGCGATGGCCTTATAGAAGAGGTATTCCTGCTTATCGATTTCCACCAGTTTGATCAGATCTTCCCTGGTCACTTCATTGAGTTTCCCGCCCTGCTGCCGCGGGTCGACGAAGGTGCCGATGCCGATATTGCTTAAAATACCGGGCTGGTGAGCGGCCGAGGCGCGGATGGCCTGGGTCAAAATGCCTTGCGGATAGTTGTAGGCGCTAATCTTGTTCTGTTCGGCCAGGTCGGAAATACGCGGCGATTGACCCCAATGACCGCACAGCGCCCATTTGACCAGCCCTTCCTGAGCCAGCGGGCTAATGCCTCTTTCCGCCCGATCCCCCAATCCCGTCGGGCTGATTAAGGCAAGATTACGCGGCGACTGGCTGGTTTTATAGCGCTCGGCCAAGGCGGTAATTAACGTGGTCGCTTCAAGAATTCCCCCGCCGGCGCCTAATACGCAGAGCGTCGCTTCATCCGGAATATAATTGACCGCCTCTGCGGCAGATAATACCGGGACCCTGCCATTTATTCTTTGCGGTTTTTCCAATTTCATAGGTACTCCTAATCATGACCGAATATACCCAATAACTTTTCAGATGCAGCAAGCCAACACACCTGCCGCTTGAATGCCAACGGGTATGGCTGTTTATTCAGGAACCCGGACGGATTCCTGTTTAAGGTTTAAATAAACGCGGTTTTATGATTGATGTAATATATTTAAAACGGCCCTCAAATCTTTAATTGCGATCTGCCCTGGAGCCGACGCTTTTTTCAACGCGCCAAACGTTGCCGCCGACCCGAATACTTCGCCCGATAAGCGTGAAATAATGCCCGACTGCGCCATAGACATGGTAATAATGGGGCGGTCGGCATATTTCTCATACATTTCCAGCGTAGCGGCCAATAGCGTCAGGACATCGTTTTTGTTTTGCGGCATCAGGGCGATTTTTGGAATATCGGCCCCCAGCTGCTGCATTTTGCGCAAACGGCCGACGATCTCCTCTTTAGGCGGCGTTTTATGGAAATCATGATTGGAGACAACGACTTTCACCCCGCGGGCATGGGCATGGGCTATCGTCGCCCCGACGGCTTGATCGCCGGTAAAGAGCTCCAGGTCGATCATGTCCACCAGGCCGCTATCAATTATCTTTTGATTCAGGGCAATATAATCATCGGACGAGATCTCTTTCTCCCCCCCTTCCTTGGCGGTGCGGAAGGTAAAGAGGATCGGCCGGTGGGGAATGATGCCGCCGAGCTGGCGAGCCGCGTCAATCACGCTGTCGATATTCGCCACATCGGCAAAATGATCGCTACGCCACTCCAGAATATCGAAGTCGAAATCGCGGTAATATTCCGCTTCCGACTTCACCGCCGACACGTCTTTTCCCATCAATGAGACGATAATTTTGGGCGCGCCCTCGCCTATCACCACATTTTTCACTGTTACGGTTTTCATTCTTTTCCCTTCCATTAATGCCTTACGGCCATAAATACCCACCGCGCATCCGCCGTTCAGGCGCGACTCTTTGGCGATGAGAGAGGCGACATAATCCGTAGCCGATAATTATGCGTTGAACCCCATAACCTTTTTAATATATTCCAGCGGGAAATCTTTCCCGGTCCACAGCTTGAACTGTTCCGCCCCCTGCCATAACAACATCCCATAGCCATCGACCGTTTTACAGCCGACCTCCGTCGCCATTTGCAATAGCTTGGTGATATGGGGATTGTAGACGCATTCGGAGACCAGCAAATCAGGGCGCAGCATCGATTTGTCGCTGACGACGCATTCATTTTCCAGCGGTTTCATCCCCACCTTGGTGCCGTTGGTCAGGATATCGGCGCTGGCAATCGCCTGGGCGAACGCCTTCTGGTCGGCCAGGTCGGTAACCGTCACCGTACAATCCGTATTGTCGTTAACCCGTTTCGCAAAGGCGAGCGCCTCTTCGTAGAACTCATCCCGGCGGTTAAACAGCATGATTTCCTTGATGCCTTCGATAGCCGCCTGCGCGCCGATGGCGGTGGATGCCCCGCCGGCGCCCACCAGCACCATTTTTTTACCGACAATATCAAAACCGGTTTCTTTAATGGCCCGAATATGTCCGGTTCCGTCGGTGTTATATCCTCTGAGGTAATCATTGTCGTTTACAATGGTATTAATGGCGCCAACCAATTTGGCCGCGGGGGTTAATTCATCCACATATTTACAAGCCAGCTGCTTGTTAGGCATGGAAACGCCGGTACCGCGCATTTTTAAGGCCTTAAGCCCCTCAATCGCCTTGCCAAAGGTGGTGTTGTCGACCTCGAAAGCCATATAGGTATAAGGTAAGCCGACTTTTTCCAGCGCTTTATTCTGCATTTCGGGAGACAGACTGTGTCTGATGGGATATGCCATTAATCCAATCAGCTCATATTTTGCAGTAACATCCATTATAAACTCCTCACTGTATTATTATACTGCCTGATTCACGCCCGATATATTTCAAGATAACGGCGTATTTGTTTTCGATAATGCTCGCGTCTATTGATAAGATTACTGGAAGAATCGTTCGCCAAAACGCAAATCGTTTTCTGGAATTTTGAATACTTTATAGTAACGAACAAAGACCACTATCGCGGTGATAAACGCGACGCTGGCGAACACCACGTCCAGTAATATGATGTATTGCAAGCCAATGGTGGACAAATAACCGGTAATCAGCGGGATAATGAAATTGGCCAACCCGCCCATCATCATATAAACGCTGGTGACTTTGGCTTTGCTTTTGGGAAAAAACTCCGACATCACGGAAACGCCAAGCTGTAATATCCCGCCGGCGGCGGAGAACCCGATGATAAACGACCCCACATTACACACCAGCGGCGACGGATAGAGATAAATAACGATCCCGGTAATAACGGATAATCCGGCGTTAAAGACATTGGCCCACACCGGGCGAATCATACTTTTGAGCAGGAAGGCAAAGAGAAATACGCACAACAGCGAGCCCAGGCTATAGTAGGAGATGGTTTTTAACGCCTCCGCCTCCCCCATGCCGCCAAAGGCCATGGCGTATTTCGGCATCCACACCACGATGACATAAAACGTCGAGAATGCCGCCACGCCGAATACGATGGAGGCGACCCCTTCCAGCCATGCCAGCGGCTTGCTGTTCATCTGCGGCAGGTCTTTGGCGAGATTGGCGTCCACCAGCTGGCTGGGGAATTTACTCTTCAGCACCAGCAGCGTGACCAGCAGGAACAGCACGCCGGGGATAATCATCGCGTAGCCGTACCATATCTGACTGACCAGCAGGTAGCTGACCAGCATGGGATAAAACATCTGACCGAAAGAGACCATGGCTTTAACCAGAATCACCGCGGAGCCGGACGTTTTGGGATAGCACTCCATCAGCGCCGGATAGCCGCCGGTGTCCAATGCCGCATTCGCCGCGCCGACGCAGAAAGCCAGCACAAACGCCACGATCAGATTAGGACTGAGGAGGATGCCGAAGAAGAACAGCAGATATAGCGCGATACCAAGGAAAATAACCGAGCGCCGGCCAAATTTATCCGAGATGACGCCGAAGAAGAGGATGCTGATCAGCCTCCCCAGACCGATTCCCGAAATCACGTAGGCAATCCCGGCATTATCGGTGTTAAACTTTTCCGCCAGGGGGGTCATATTCTGCGCCAGGGTAATAACGCTGACGCCGTGAAGAAAATAGCTCAAATATATGCCGATGACGGCTAATAAAAATGGCGTATTGAAGGCCTTGTTCTGGCTCATGCTTTTCTCCGCTTATCGTTAATGTTTTCATTACATAGATTTTTCGGACGGGATTATGCTGGCCGTCTTGCTTTTCTTTTTTGCTGTTTTTAGTCAGGTTGAAATCACGGTTCCTATAAAACATCGTTAAATTAATACCTGTATTTAATGTATATAACCATGACAATGATTAACACGTAAGATAAGGTTTTTGTTTTCAATTTTATTGCATGGCGCAGGCAAGGAACGCCCCTCCCTTGTTGATAATTTGTTTGTTATTTTACAAAATTAACACATGGCGAGAATGATAAAGGACGCGCCGTGGCATCGCGGCACAATTTTTTCATTTTGCGAGGTAGTTAAAACTTATTTAATCCAAATAGTGATGGATGACGTAAAATATTTTTATCCGCAACCCGGCGGCCAGGTCGCGATTATCATCATCTCCGTTTGGCATCGTCCTCAATTAACAACTTATTTACCGCGCCATACTGCCTTAAGCGGTAAAAAGGACATGCTATATTGCACGGCGGCATAATAATTTTGCACGCCGCTCGCCGGGATCCTTGCGCTTCCCTTCCACTCTGTATAATCCTTCGATGTTGTTGAATACCCAAAGAGCGACCGGATATCCCTCAGCGCCGGGTAATATGACTCGGCCGTAGAGTGAATAGCGCGTTAATGCCACGAGAAACCGTATGAATTTAAAACAATTACACTATTTTAAGCGTCTGGCTGAAAAGCAGCATTATACGGAAGCGGCGTCGAGCCTGTTTATCGCCCAGCCTTCGTTAAGCCATGCGATATCCGAGCTTGAAAAAGAGCTGGGGGTGACGCTATTTGAAAAATGCGGCAGGAACGTGCGTATAACGCAGTGCGGCAAAATATTTTTACCCTATGTGGAAAATGCGCTGCTTGAGCTGGAAAACGGCCGTTTCGCGCTGCGCCAAATAAGCGGCGCTCAGGAGGACGTTATCAGCCTGGCGTTTATCTACACCATGGGAGAGACGGTCGTTCCACGGCTGATCGACCGTTTTATCCGTCTCCCCGGCAATGAAAATAAACGCTTTCGCTTTTATCAGGGGAGCACCGCATCGATTTTGCAAGACCTGAAGGCGAACAAGTTCGATCTGGCGCTCTGTTCTCTGGCGCCGGAAGAGCCGGAAATCGAGTTTATCCCGTTAATCAGTCAGGAGCTGGTGCTGGTGACCGCCCGCAACCATCCATTAGCGCTGCGCCGTGAAAGTGAAATCGCCCTGGAGGAGGCCATCCCTTATCCGTTTATCTTTTATTCGCCGGAAAGCGGATTACGTCAGTTTATCGACAGGATGTTTATGCAAAAAAAACTGCTCCCTGAAGTCGCCTGTTACGTCGAGGAGGATACGGCGATGGCGGGGCTGGTGAGCATTAATTACGGTATCGCGATTATGCCGCGCACCGGTACGCTGTCGCATGCCGACGTTCACGTCATGGGCATCAAAGATCCCGGTCCGACGCGCTATATCCATCTGGCGACCCGAAAAGACCAGGCGTTATCCCCCGCCGCGCTGGCGTTCAAGAAGTTTATCTTCAGCGCCTGCCAGCGGATGCAGTTCAGGTAACGCGGCCATCGCGCGTCAAACCTGAAGCTGATTTATCTTTATCATGCCGCGGCGCTCCTTCATATTGCGATAGCCGATAAACAACGCGATCAGGAAACCGACGGCCGAGAGGCCGACGTCAAACCACATAATACTGGCGATGCTGGTTTGCGATAATTTGGCGGTGATCAACGGAATAGTGAAGGTGGCCAGGCTGCCGGCGCTATAAAAAATACCGGTGGCCTTCCCTTTGGCGTGTGGGAAACGCATCGCCATCAGCGTCAGCCCCAGTTGCATTACGCCTCCCGCGGCGGAAAAACCGATCACGAAGGCGAAAACCATCACGGTCGTCACGGTAGGATGCAGACACACCGTCAACAGCGCCACGAAGGATATAAACGTATACAACATCAACAGGGTGGTTGAACTGACCGTTTTCTTCACCAGACCGGCGGTGATAAACACGCACAGCAGGGAACCCACGGTATAGATGCTCAGCAGCCTGATCGACGAGGTATAGGGCATCCCCGCCACAAACTGCCCGTATTGCGCCAACCATTGGCTGACCAGATAGAACGTCGCCATGGAAATGTAGCCATAAAGGGTAAAGCTGACGAGATCCAGCATCTTACAGCTGCTGCCTTCGGCCACCGGCGGTTCGGCGATATTGGTTTCTTTCTCCGCCTCGGGCCGGGAGCCGTGAGGCGGAAAAGGACATCGCAGCAGACACAGCCCGTTAAGCAGCATAATGCCGGCGGCAATCAGGAACGCCCAGCCGAACCAGAGTTCGAACCAGACCAGCACGCTGATGATCATCGGTAAAATAAACTGACCGCCGGAAACAAACGCTTTGATCAGGATATTGGCGGTACTGGGGGTCTTGGGAAACGCTTCCATCAATGTCGGATAGGTGCCGGAGTCGAGAAAACTGTTCGCCATCCCCGCCAGAAAGCCAAAGCAGTAGGCGACGACGATGCTTTCCGTACTGAGGATCCCCAGAAAAAATCCCAGATAGCAGGCCATCCCCAGATAGATAAAAGGCCGCCGGCCGAAGCGATCGGAAAGCATGCCCGCCACGAGCAAAACGCTTAACCTGCCAATCCCCAGAGAGGAAATCACTACCGATACCCCGGCCGCATCGGTTTGCCACTGTTGCTGCAAATGGGCCATATTCAGACTGATCAGGATAACGCCCATGCCGTGGACCAGATAATTGAGATATAACCCAAAAGATGTTGCTATATACTTGTTTTTCATAATAAACCTTTTTGGAAAGGATGTTTTTATGGCGTCGCCGCTATTTCCTTTCCTGTGCTTGCCGCAAAAAACTGTCCGCCAGACACCACTTCGCCCCTTCTCCCGCTGAAGATTCGGCAAATCAGTTTAAAGAGCGAATAAATATATGAGTTAGGCGCATGATAAATATCATTTCTTAATGTATTTCCATGCTAGCAACTCTCCCCATCAATAAATAATTCATTTTTTATGGCTAATTCATAGATTGTATCTATAGGCTGTATTTATAAAATAAAACAAGCGTATTGCCGACATCAAATATCTCATGCCGGGTTGTTTTTTTTAATTTTGTGACCAAGGAAACATATTATTTATTTTTATGACTCGGGTCATATTTTGCACACATAATATAGGACAAATCGTGCAATATTGCGGCAGTCGAGATCGTTATTTCCCTTTATTTTCCTGCCGCAATATCCATATCTGAAAATAAACTTATTCCGTTAAGGGCGGGACGGTATCTCCGCGGCATCATTAGCGGCGTCGTTCAGCAAGGTATGGTAAATGGCGTCAATTTCCTGCGCGACCTGCTCTTTGCCGTTATTGGCGTCAATCACAAAGTGAGCGCTTTCCTGATAGAGCGGATCGCGCGTTTTGATAATGCCGCCAATCTCTTCGGTAATCGACAATCCCGTCAGGGAGGGACGCTGGCTCACCGCCGGATTCGACCGCAGGCGCTTGACCACCGTCTCGACGGATGTCGCAAGATAAAAAACAATACCTTTGTTTTTCATGTGATTGCGGTTCTCCTGCGCGATCACCATCCCGCCGCCGGTGGCAATGATGCAGCCGGAGAGGGTAACCTCTTTCAATATCCGGCCTTCGATTATGCGAAAGTTGTCCCACCCCTGTTCATCGACAATTTGCGCGATAGTCTTGTTGGTTTTTTTCTGCACCACCTCATCCGTATCAATGAAATCCAGTTTTAAACGGGCCGCCAGAATCTTTCCTACCGTGGTTTTACCTGACGCGCGCGGGCCGACAAGTATGATGGTATTGATCATGAATTTGTCCTGTTAGCACAATCGTTCCAGATTATGGGAATAGAGTTCGGCCGCCACGGATTGATATATCTTCCACGCTAAATAATCCCCGTCGGTATAGACCGAACGAAAAGCGTCATAATCGGGAAAAAAACGCATGGTGTTATTCCCGATGCGATTATTTATCTTTTCAATGATGGCGCTGATCCTTTCTTTGCGTTTTTTGTTCATCAGACTCAGGGTTTCTCTGACGGCGGGGGGTATTTCCCGTTCTCCCTTTTCCCATTTCCGCCACATTTCCGTATCATTATCACCCGCAATATAGTTTGCCGCTTCGTCGATGCTCATAAAAAAAAGCTGGCGCAGAGCCTGTAGTTCCAAATGGTTCATAATACGCTGACTCCAGGAATGATTTGGATGAGTTGCTAACTAAATAGCATTCTGTTTCCCCACGGGGAATGATCGTTATCATAATAATGCAGAATGACAAGGCAGTTACAAGAAAGTCATGATGACCGTCTTAAAATGGAAGAGAAAAAAATAATATCGCGCCGCTTGGCGGGGGAAGGGAATTTTCGTCGATGACGGGCGGCGAGCGGTACGCGAAAAGGCGGCCTAACCCACTGAGGGCCCCCACAAATCTGGAAAGGAATGTCTGTAAGCACAGTGAGGGTTTCGTGCGCACTAACCTCAGTCGATTTCTGCCACCGTCGCAGCACGCGCCCGACACGAGGCGGCTCAGTCGCCGCCGCCCCGTGCCCCCGGGCTTTTCGCGGAAATCGCGTCGCTACGCGATGCCTTCGGCGTTCGTGACCGCCGATCGGGCCGCCATTGACGCGGGATACTCGTCCCATCCATGGGACTCGCCCTAACGGGCCAGCGCAAGCGCTGTTCAAAAACGCTACCGGCGTTTTTGTCCGGCGCGGCACTGGCTTTCGCGACGTCCTGTCGCTCACCCGGCGGTCACGCCCACCTCAGCGCGATTTTTTACGCGAAGGAAAACCTTTAAAAGACCACATCCTGCTATCTAAGACGATTTATCAAATAATACTTAATTATTTTCTGGGGATACCTCAACGATCTGACCCGCCTTTTCCCCGGCCCCGCCGCGGCTACGTTATCATTCGGCAAGACCGACGGCGGACGCCTCATCCCGATAGCCGAGTATCACCGCCTCCAGCGCTCTCAGCGCCTGCGCCACGTCCGCCGTGCTTACCGACTCGTCGGGATGATGGCTGATGCCCTCCCGGCAGCGAACGAACAGCATGGCGACCGGCCAGCGTTCGGCAATGGCTATCGCGTCGTGCCCCGCGCCGCTCGGCAACAGCGGCGCGCGCCCCTGAACCTGCGTCACCGCCCGGCTCAACCGCTGCTGCAACGCCGCATCGCAGCGGGTGGCCGCAATGCGGTAATACTCTTCGGCGCCAAACCGGCAGCCGCGCGCGCCGCCAATCTCATCGCCCAGCGCCAGCAGCTTTTGCAGCAGCGCATCCAGCGCCGCATCGTCCGGACCGCGGATATCCAGCGTCAAGCGCACCTCGCCGGGAATGACGTTGGCGGCCCCCGGCAAACATTGCAGGGTGCCGAAGGTGGCGACCAGGTAGGGATCGCTCTCCCGCGTCAGACGCTCCGCCCGCACCATCCAGTGCGCCGCCGCCGCCAGCGCATCCTGGCGCTGCGTCATCGGCACCGTGCCGGCATGCCCCGCCACGCCGTGAAAGGCGCAGTTCAGCCGCCGCGCCCCGTTGATTGCCGTGACCACCCCCAGCGCCAGATCCTGCTGTTCCAGGCAGGGGCCCTGCTCGATATGCAGTTCCAGATACGCCGCAATATCGCCCGCCGGACGCGCCGCCAGGGCGATCGCCTGCGCATCCAGCCCGGCGTTTTGCAACGCCTGTTCCACCGTGATGCCCTGCGCGTCCTGACGGCTCAGCCAGTCCGCCGGCCAGGTGCCGGTCAGCCCGCGGCTGCCCAGCAGGGTAATGCCGAAGCGGGTGCCCTCTTCATCGCCGAATCCGACGATCTCCAGGGCGACCGGCAGACGAATGGCCCGCCGGTGCAGAGCGCGCACCGTTTCAATCGCCGTCAATACGCCCAGCATGCCGTCGTAGCGTCCGGCATTGCGTACCGTATCCAGATGCGAGCCCAATAACAGCGCCGGCGCGTCCGGCCGCCGGCCTTCATAGCGCCCGCAGATATTGCCGACGCTGTCCTGCCAGACCCGCATCCCGGCTTCACGCATCCATTCGCCCACCAGCGCATTGGCGCGCAGGTGTTCCGGCGACAGGTATACCCGGGTGAGCTGCCCGGCGGTTTCACTGATTTCCGCCAGCGCGTCGCAGCGGGCCATCACCTGCCCGGCGGCGGCGAGCGCGGCGGACGCCGACATCAGGGCATCACTCATGCAGGCTCCTCATTGGCGGCGTAGCAATCCCACGCGGCCTGCAACGCAGCCCCCTGCGCCGAGCGGAACCCCAGCCGATTCAGCACCGCTTCCAGCGCGCTCAGCGTCTGCATCACGCAGTCTTTGCGGGCGTTATAGCCCATGGTGCCGATACGCCAGATCTTGCCCTGCAGCGGCCCGAACGAGGTGCCGATCTCAATGGCGAAATCCTCCAGCAGCATTTTACGCACCTGCTCGCCGTGGATCCCCTGCGGGATCACCACCCCCAGCACGTTGTTCATCCGGTGGTCGAGATCGCCGAAGGTGCCGAGCCCCATCGCCTGAATACCGGCCACCAGCGCCGCCCCCTGTAACGCATGACGGACGATACAGCGATCCAGCCCCTCTTCCAGAATGATCCGCGCGCATTCGCGGGCCGCGAACAGCATGCTGGTGGCTTCCGTATGATGGTTGAGACGCTCCGGCCCCCAGTAGTCCATCACCATGCCGAGATCAAAATAGTTGGAGTAGATCATTTCGTCCTCGCCGTCCCGATGGGCGTCGGTACGGATCCCCTGCTCGACGCATTTGCGACGGCGGATCGTCGCCTCCATCTGCGGGCTCAGGGTAATGGGCGAACTGCCGGACGGTCCGCCCAGGCATTTTTGCAGCCCGGCGGAAACCGCATCCAATCCCCAGCGATCGGTTTCCAGCGCGTTGCCGCCGAAAGAGGCGGTGGCATCGGTATAAAACAGCACGCCGTGACGGCGGCAAATATCGCCCAGTTCTTCCAGCGGTTGCAGCATGGTGGTCGAGGTATCGCCCTGCACCGTCAGCAGCAGGCGGGGACGCACGGTTTTGATGGCGTCTTCGATGCGATCCGGGGTGAACACCTCGCCCCACGGCGCCTCGATGGTATGCACCTCGGCGCGGCAACGGCGGGCGATTTCGCACAGCAGATGGCCAAAGCGGCCGAACACCGGCACCAGCACTTTGTCGCCGGGGCGAATGGCCGACAGCAGAATGGCCTCTATGCCGGCCCGCGACGTGCCGTCCACCAGCATCGTCCAGCGATTTTCGCTACGGAACAGCCGGCGGTACAGTTCCATCACCTGATTCATATAGTCGGTCATCGCCGGATCGTACTGACCGACCAGTTGGCTGGCCATCGCCCGCAACACCCGCGGGTCGGCATTGATTGGTCCCGGCCCCATCAGCAGGCGATGGGGAGGATTGATCTGCGCAGACAGCTCGTTATTCATTGTGGTTCGCTCCAATCTTTTGTTTCATCGAAAGACTCTTTTTCAAAGGGCATAAGGTATTACGCCTCCGCCAGCCCGCGCACCGAAGCGATAAACTGTTTCAGCTCCGCGGTCTGCGGACTGGCGAACAGCGTTTTGCTGTCGCCCTGTTCCCACACCTTGCCCTGATGCATAAACACCACCCGATCGCCCACTTCCCGGGCAAAGTTCATCTCATGCGTCACCAGAATCAGCGTCATGCCTTCGGCGGCAAGCTGTTCCAGCACTTTCAGCACTTCGCCCACCAGTTCCGGATCCAGCGCCGAGGTAATTTCATCGCACAGCAACACCTTCGGGTTCATCGCCAGCGCCCGCGCAATGGCCACGCGCTGCTGCTGACCGCCCGACAGGCTGGCGGGGTAATAGTCGATGCGCTCCCCCAGCCCCACCTTGTTCAGCACCTGTTCCCCCAGCGCGCGGCATTCGGCGGCGCTTTTTCCCAGCACCCGGCGCGGCGCCAGCATCACGTTCTCCAGCGCGGTCATATGGGGAAACAGGTTAAAATTCTGGAACACCATCCCCACGGAACGGCTGATTTCGCGCGCCTGAGAGTCGCGGTCGGTCACCGTCATACCGCCCAGCTTGATGCTGCCTTCCTGATACCCTTCCAGGCCGTTGATACAGCGCAGCAGGGTGCTTTTGCCGGAACCGCTGCGCCCGATAATCGAAATGACTTCGCCCATTTCAATATCCAGATCCACGCCTTTCAGCACATGGTTGCAGCCGTAATATTTCTGCACCTGATTAATGGTGATGAGCGGCATTGAATTTCTTCTCCAGATAACGGCTGTAATAGGAAAGCGGATAGCACATCAGGAAATAGCCCAGCGCCACCAGGCCGAAAACCTTGAACGGCTGATAGGTGACGTTGTTCAGCATGGTTCCCGCCTTGGTCAGTTCGACAAAGCCGATAATCGACGCCAGCGCGGTGCCCTTGATCACCTGCACGGAAAAGCCCACCGTCGGCGCGATGGCGATACGCATCGCCTGCGGCGCAATCACCCGGTAGAGCGTTTGCCCGAAGTTCAGCCCGAGACAGCGCGACGCCTCCCACTGCCCTTTGGGCAGCGCCTCGACGCTGCCGCACCAGATATCCACCAGAAACGCGCTGGTAAACAGCGTCAGCGCCAGCGCCGCCGCCGTCCAGGGGCTGACGTCGATGCCGAACAGCGCCAGACCGAAAAAGGCGAGGAACAGCTGCATCAGCAGCGGCGTGCCCTGAAACAGCTCGGAATAGAGACGGATAGCGCGCGTCGGCCATTTGCGTTTGGTCAGCCGCAGCAGCATCAGCGGCAGCGTCACCACGGCGCCGCCGATAAACGCCGTCAGCGACAGCAGCAGGGTCCAGCGCGCCGCCAGCAGCAGGTTGCGGACAATGTCCCAGTCGGTAAAGGTCATCATGACGGCTGACTCCCCAGAAAACGCCGCCCCGCCAGCAGCAACAGCTGACGCATCAGGACCGACAGCTCCAGATAGCACAGCGTGGTCGCCAGATACACCTCGAAACTCAGGAAAGTACGCGACTGGATCAGGTTGGCGGCAAAGGTCAGCTCCTCATAGGAAACCTGCGATACCACCGACGACCCGAGCATTACGATAATGCACTGGCTGACCAGCGCCGGGTAAATCCGTTGCAGCGACGGCGGCAGAATCACCCGGAAAAACGTCTGCCAGCGCGACAACCCCAGCACTCTGGCCGCTTCCCACTGACCTTTCGGCGTCACCTGAATGCCCGCGCGGATAATTTCCGTGCTATAGGCTCCCAGATTGATCAGCATCGCCAGCAGCGCCGCCTGCCCGGCGGTAAGTTTCCACCCCAGACCGGGCAGGCCGAAGACGATAAAAAACAGCTGCACCACAAACGGCGTATTGCGGATCGCTTCCACATAGAGGCCCCACAGCCTGCCCGGCAGCGAGGGTTTGCCGCTGCGCAAGGCGGCGCCGCAGATACCGATGGCGATGCCGCCGATGGTTGCCAGCGCCGTCAGCTCAATGGTGACCCATAAGCCCGCCAACAGCTCAGGCCAGAACGGCAACAGGGCGGTAAAATCAAGCTGATAGGTCATCGCAGGCCCCCGTTATGCCTTGATGCTGTCAGGCAGCGGCGCTTTCAGCCATTTTTCCGACAGGGCGTTAAGCGTATTGTCTTGCAACGCCTTGTCGATTAACGCATCCACTTTGGCTTTTAACGCCGGTTCATTTTTTTTCAGACCGATGTAGCACGGCGAATCTTTCAGCATAAATTTCGCCACCGGCGCTTTGGTCGGATTCTGCGCGGCGATGGCCGCCACCACCAGGTTGCCGGTGGCGATGTATTCCACCTGGCCGGAGAGATAAGCGGACAGCGTGGTGTTGTTATCTTCGTAGCGTTTAATCCGCGCCGCTTTCGGCGCAATCTCCGTCAGCACCATATCTTCCACCGCCCCGCGCGTTACCCCGACGCTCTTGTCCTGCAGCCCCTCCGGCGCGCTGACCTCGCCGGCCTGCGGGCCAAACACGCCGAGGAAGAACGGCGCGTAGGCGCGGCTGAAGTCGATCACTTTTTCGCGCTCGGCGTTTTTACCCAGGCTGGAAATCACCAGATCCACTTTATTGGTTTGCAGATAGGGTACGCGGTTGGCGCTGGTGACCGGCACCAGCTGCAACTTCAGTTTCATCTCCTGCGCCAGATAGCGCGCAATATCGATGTCATACCCCTGCGGCTGTAAATCCGTCCCCACCGATCCAAACGGCGGGAAATCCTGCGGCACCGCCACGCGCAGCACGCCGCGCTTCTCGATATCCTGTAACTGGTCGGCCATCACGCCGCCGGCCTGAGTCAGTAACAGCGCGGCGCCGGCTATCGCCAGCAAATATTTTTTAATGCTCAGCTTTTTGATCAACATCGTTTTGCCCCCGGTTAAATTATTTTGAAACGAAAGATTCTTTAAAAGCAAACATTGAAACCATCGTTGCAAATCAAAGCAAGGAGCATGCCAGCATGAGTGAACGGTGGGAGATGGGGTAAACCGCTGCCACTCTGGCTCGTCCGACGGGCGAAAGCGGAGCGGGATTGAACCAAATTGGTGCAACAGCACCAATTCCGTGCCCCGCTATCGCTGTTCCAGTTCGTCCAGCTCGCTATAAAGAGCGGCGATATGGTGAATGCGCTGGCGGCCGTCGCGCAGCATTTCATGCAGTAAAGCGTTGCTGAGCAGATTGACCAGACTCATGGCGGAGGCGTAGCTGTCAAAGGCGGAAACGCTGTCCAGGGGCGCGTGCAGCGACCAGGTAGCCGATGACGGCAAGGCGTGCGCCTGCGGTTCGCACAACAACAGTACCGGGATCCGCCTGGCGTGCAGCTCCGCCAGTAACGGTTGAATAATCCGCGAGCGGCGGCGGAAGGCCACCACCACCACCACATCCTGTTCATTCACATCCACCAGTTCCTCCGACAGCGTTTGCCCCGGCTGAACCAGCAGCATCACCTGCTGGCGGATCTGCACCAGCTGCTGGCGCAGATGCAGCGCCACCGGATAGCTGTTGCGCAGGCCGATGATGCACAGGCGCCGCGCCCGCATCATGGCGGCGATAACCGCCCCGAAACACGCCGGATCGATCTGATTGATCCACTGGGTCAGATTCGCCATTTCCTGCTTGTAATGGCGCGCCAGCAGGGTATTGCCCTGCACCGCGTCACGGTGATCCGCCAGCGGCATCCCGCTCTGGCGCAACGTGCGCAACTCCTCGCGCATGGCGCGATAGTTGGCGTAGCCGAGGCGCTTGAACAAGCGGCTGACCGTGGCTTTGGATACGCCGCTAAGCCGCGCCAGCTCGGCGCTGTTATAGCCGATCAAATCATCGATATGATCGAAAATAAAATCCGCAACCCGCTGTTCCTGTGGGGAAAGTTCGCTGTAGCGATGCCGTAACCGTTCATCAATCTGCTTCATGACGCTATTCACCTATCGGCTGTAACTTTCGTTTCAGTTTATTTCATCGCAACATACCACAAGCCGGCGATGATTAAACAGCCGGCAAAACTGGAACGGCGTTTGCTTAACACCAGGGTGACTCGACTTCCCCAACCGCCGGACAAAAAAGGAACCACGGCATGATGCAAAGCAATAGCGCGCCACTGGGCATGGCGGTGACGCCACATCATTTGGCCAGCGCCAGCGCGCAGGCCATTCTGCGCGAAGGGGGCAATGCCATTGAAGCGATGGTGGCGGCGGCGGCCACCATCGCGGTGGTTTATCCCCATATGAACGGACTCGGCGGCGACGGATTCTGGTTAATTCTGCCGCCCCAGGGCGAGCCGATCGCCATCGACGCCAGCGGCGCGGCGGGCAGTCTTGCCAGCCGCGACTTTTATCAGGGCGAAACCCGCATCCCGCATCGCGGCCCCAAGGCCGCGCTCACCGTTGCCGGCGCGGTGGGCGGCTGGCAGGAAGCGCTGAAATTCTCTCAGGAGTTGGGAGACACGGCGCTGCCCGTCGCCCGTTTACTCTCCGACGCCATCCGCTATGCGGCCGACGGCATTCCCGTTACGCAGTCGCAGGAGGATGCGCTGACCCAGCACTATCACGAGCTGGCCGACCAGCGGGAGTTCGGCCGGGTTTTCATGCCGCAGGGCGCCATTCCCCGCGCCGGCAGCCGCTTCACCCAGCCCGATCTGGCGGATACCTTGACGCTGCTGACGCTGGAAGGACTGGACGGCTTTTACCGCGGTTCGCTGGCGGCGCGTTTCGCGCAGCAGATGACGCTGGCCGGCATGCCGCTGACCAATGATGATTTGGCGAACTACCGCGCCAGACGCACTACGCCGTTGCGCCTGCAGCACAGCAAAGGCGATATTTATAACCTCGCGCCGCCGACGCAGGGGCTGGTTTCATTAGCCATCCTCGGCCTGACCGACCACCTCGCCATGGCGGATTTAAGCGACAGCCAGACCGTGCACCGCATTGTCGAAGCCACCAAGCTGGCTTTCGGCCTGCGGGACCGCTTTATCACCGACCCCAAAATGATGACCCAGGACGTTCAGACGCTGCTGGCGCCCGACAGGCTCGGCATCATGGCGCACCAGATCGATACCCGCCGCGCCGCGCCGTGGAACGCGGGCAAAGGCCCCGGCGATACGGTCTGGATGGGGGTATGCGACAGCAGCGGCCTGTGCGTCTCTTTTATTCAGAGCATCTACCACGAATTCGGCAGCGGCGTGGTACTGCCGGGAACCGGGGTGCTATGGCAGAATCGCGGCGCCGCTTTCAGTCTTGACCCCGACCATCTGCTGGCGCTGGAGCCCGGCAAACAGCCGTTCCATACCTTAAACCCGGCGGCGGCAAGGCTGTCGGACGGCCGCACCATGGTCTATGGATCGATGGGCGGCGACGGCCAACCCCAGACGCAGGCCGCGCTGTTTATCCGCCACGTGCTTCAGGGATTACCGCTGCAGCAGGCGATCACCGCCCCGCGCTGGCTGCTGGGCCGCACCTGGGGCCAATCCTCCGATACTCTGAAACTTGAAGACCGCTTTAACCCCGCCACCGTCGACGCGCTGCGCGCATTGGGTCACGACGTCGAATTGCTGAGCGGCTTTAGCGAAACCGTCGGCCATGCAGGCGCCATCGTCCGCCATACCAACGGCATGCTGGAAGGAGCGTTCGATCCCCGCAGCAACGGCAGCGCCGCGGGCTTTTAATTTTGTTAAACGTTGTTCTTCTCAGGAGCCGTTCCGATGCGACTTGATGACATTAACCATCCCAGCGTACTGGCCGAGGTAAGCGCCGCCTTTTACCGCTATGAGAACGCCTTGACGAGTAACGATATCGAGGTACTGGATGAGCTGTTCTGGTCCCACGGCCACACCATTCGCTATGGGGCAAGTGAAAACCTTTACGGCATCGATGAAATCCGCGCGTTCCGCCTCGCCCGCCCGTCCGCCGGGCTGGAGCGAACGCTGCAAAATACGGTGATCACCACTTACGGCGACGACATGGCGGTGGCCAGTACGGAATTCCGCCGGGAAGGCAGCGCTAAAATCGGCCGCCAGATGCAAACCTGGGTGAAACTGCCTGAGGGATGGCGCATCGCCGCCGCGCACGTCAGCCTGATGAGCGAGTAGGCGAATGACGGGAAATATTCACTGCCCCTCCACGCCGTAATGGGTAAAAAATCCGCCTGCGCGGCGGGAGAATAATGTTAACCGAATCACACTACCGCGGCGGGCAATATTCCCCAGAATTGCCCCTGCGTCATATATCAAATTACGCGAGAAAATCACCACGTCTATTTTTGCTATAATTAACGCAATAGCGACGGTTTACCTAAATTATATTAGCCGCAAACCGGCCCGTCGCCGCGGCCCGAGCGGAACATTATATCGGCCCGTAGTTTATTGATAAAACAAACAATAATCGGCAATTGACGGCAGGAGTAAAATGCTTATTTCACACGGATGAGCGCCGCGAAAAACAGGTCTCATAACCAATTGTTTTAAATGACATAGGTTAGAAATGCGCCAATATTAAAATCCGTCGTCTTATCCAATTATATGAAAATAATAGTATTAAAATCGCACTATTTATTATGTAAGGGTTACAACAGATTCAGAGCATGGGGGGGTTGTCTCAGAATCAGATTATGGTAGGGTATAGAGCGTTTAATCATTACCAGGACAGCGCTATAGAATTATAAATGACCATAGGAAAACAATAATTTCATGGCAATTAAACTTGAAGTAAAGCATCTTTATAAGATATTTGGCGAGCATCCTAACCGGGCATTTAAACTGATAGATAAGGGTTTAAGCAAGGACCAGATTTTTGAAAAAACGGGTCTGACGCTCGGTGTGAAAGATGCCAATCTGGCCATTGAAGAAGGCGAGATATTTGTCATCATGGGATTATCCGGTTCCGGCAAATCAACCATGGTACGCCTTCTCAATCGTCTGATAGAACCGACCCGCGGTCAGGTTCTGATTGATGGCGAAGATATCGCCCAAATATCCGACACGGCGCTGCGCGATGTGCGGCGTAAGAAAATCAGTATGGTGTTTCAGTCGTTTGCGTTAATGCCGCATCTGAATATCCTCAACAACACCGCATTCGGTATGGAGTTGGCGGGGATAGCGAAAGAAGAACGCGAGCAGAAAGCGCTGAACGCCCTGCAACAGGTCGGCCTGGAAGCGTACGCCACCTCCTACCCGGATGAACTGTCCGGCGGGATGCGGCAGCGCGTCGGGCTGGCGCGGGCGTTGGCCAACGACCCCGACATCCTGCTGATGGACGAAGCCTTCTCCGCGCTCGACCCGCTGATCCGCGCCGAAATGCAGGATGAGCTGATCAAGCTGCAATCGCGCAACCAGCGCACCATCGTCTTTATCTCGCACGATCTGGATGAAGCCATGCGCATCGGCGATCGTATCGCCATTATGCACGGCGGCGAAGTGATTCAGGTCGGCACGCCGGACGAAATTCTCAACAACCCGGCCAATGACTACGTGCGCACCTTCTTCCGCGGCGTGGACATCAGCCACGTCTTCAGCGCCAAGGATATCGCCCGCCGCCGTCCGGTGACGCTTATCCGCAAAACGCCGGGCGTCGGACCGCGCTCGGCGCTGAAAATCCTGCAGGACGAAGATCGCGATTACGGCTACGTGCTGGAACGCGGCCAGAAATACATCGGCGTCGTCTCTATCGATTCACTGAAACAGGCCCTGAAGGAGCAACAGCCGCTGGAACACGCGCTGTTGTCCGATCCGGCTCCCGTGCCCGCAGATATGTCACTCAACGAACTGATCTCCCAGGTGGCGCAAGCACCATGCGCCGTCCCTGTGGTCGGTGAAAACAATGAGTACATCGGCATCATTTCCAAGGGAATGCTGCTACAGGCACTGGATAAGGAGGGAGCGACCAATGAGTAAATCAACGCCCGATTCATGGGAAAACAGTAACGCGCCGCAGCCAGGCGCCGATCAGGCCGCTAACCAGCAGGAAAACGCGGCGCAGAACGATCCCTGGGCGACCACCCAGCAGGATACGCCGCCGGCGGAACAATCCACGCCGCCGGCAGAGAACGCCCCGGCCCCTGACGCCGGCGGGCAGAGCGATCCCTGGTCCACGCCTCAGGATGCTGCTCCCGCCGACGGCGCGGATGCCTGGGGCACCGCGCCCTCCGATGCGGCCTCGTCCGGCAGCGACTGGCTGAGCAGCGCCCCGCCGGCCGAGCCTGAACATTTCAGCCTGCTCGATCCGTTCAAAGATACGCTGATTCCGCTGGACCACTGGGTAACCAACGGCATCGACTGGGTGGTGGTGAATTTCAGACCGCTGTTTCAGGGCATTCGCGTCCCGGTCGATTTCATCCTCAGCGGTTTCCAACAGTTTCTGCTCGGCATGCCGGCGCCGATCGCCATCGTGGTGTTCGCGCTGATCGCCTGGCAGATGTCCAGCCTGGGCATGGGCGTCGCCACGCTGATATCGCTGATCATTATCGGCGCCATCGGCGCATGGTCGCAGGCGATGGTCACTCTGGCGCTGGTGCTGACCGCCCTGTTCTTCTGCGTGCTGATCGGGCTGCCGATGGGGATCTGGCTGGCGCGCAGCGAGCGAGCGGCCAAAGTCATCCGGCCGTTGCTGGATGCGATGCAGACCACCCCGGCCTTTGTCTATCTGGTGCCGATCGTCATGCTGTTCGGGATCGGTAACGTGCCGGGGGTGGTGGTCACCATCATCTTTGCCCTGCCGCCGATTATTCGCCTGACCATTCTGGGCATCCGTCAGGTGCCGGCGGATCTGATTGAGGCCGCCGAATCCTTTGGCGCCAGCCCCCGGCAGATGCTGTTTAAAGTTCAGCTGCCGCTGGCGATGCCGACCATCATGGCGGGCGTGAACCAGACGTTGATGCTGGCGCTGTCGATGGTGGTTATCGCTTCAATGATCGCCGTGGGCGGTTTAGGCCAAATGGTGCTGCGCGGCATCGGGCGCCTGGATATGGGCCTGGCGGCCGTCGGCGGCGTGGGTATCGTTATTCTGGCCATCATCCTTGACCGCCTGACTCAATCGTTGGGTCGCGACAGACGCAGCAAAGGCAATAAGAGCTGGTATAGCACCGGCCCCATCGGTCTGGTTACCCGCCCTTTCATCAAAAAATAACCGCTATGCGTCCGTTGCCCGGCCCAGGGCGGGCAACGGATCCATCGACGATTAGACCGACAGATAAAACCTGCGCGACTAAAACAGAGAACGAGGAAATAACTATGTTCAAGACAAAAATCTGGGCCGCCGCCCTGACAACCGCGCTGCTGAGCACGCCGCTTTTCGCCGCCGATACCGAGCAGCCTGGTAAAGGCGTGACGGTCGTACCGTTGCAGAGCACCATCTCCGAAGAAGCCTTCCAGACGGTGCTGGTCAACAAAGCGCTGGAGAAACTGGGCTACGACGTACAGCCTATTCGTGAAGTGGATTATAACGTGGCTTTTGCCTCTGTCGCGGGGGGTGACGCGACCTTTCTCGCCGTCAACTGGGATCCGCTGCATGCCGACCAATATCAGGCCGCGGGCGGCGACGCCAAATTCTACCGGCAGGGCGTATATATCGCCAATGCGGCTCAGGGTTATCTGATCGATAAAAAGACCGCCGAACAGTACAAGATCACCAACGTCGAGCAGTTGAAAGATCCCAAAATCGCCAAGCTGTTTGACGCCAACGGCGACGGCAAAGCCGACCTGACCGGCTGTAACCCCGGCTGGGGCTGTGAAGCGATGATTAACCACCACCTGCAAGCCTATGGGCTGACCAATACGGTTGATCACAACCAGGGTAATTACGCCGCCATGCTCGCCGATACCATCACGCGCTATAAAGAAGGCAAACCGATTCTGTATTACACCTGGACGCCGTACTGGGTGAGCAACGTGTTGGTGCCGGGAAAAGATGTGGTATGGCTACAGGTTCCCTTCTCTTCCCTGCCGGGCAAACAGGAAGGTACCAGCACCAAGCTGCCCAGCGGGGTCGATTATGGCTTCCCGGTCAATAATATGAGAATTGTCGCCAACAAGGCCTGGGCGGAAAAGAACCCCGCAGCGGCCAAGCTGTTCTCCATCATGAAGCTGCCGCTGGCCGATATCAATGCGCAAAACCTGCGTATGCATAACGGCGAAAATTCCGAACGGGATATCGAGCGCCACGCCGACAGTTGGATCAAGGCTCACCAGCAGGTATTTGACGGCTGGGTGAAAACCGCGACCGAAGCGGCTAAATAAGCGCGGACACCGCACGTCTGCCACTCTCCGAAAGGCGGTTTTCGCCGCCTTTTATCCATCCCCCGATCGAAACCGTCTTTCCTGTTCAACATGGTAATACCTACGCGACTAGAGTAAGAGGAGGGAGTAATTATGTGTAACACAAAAATCTGGACCGCAGCCCTGATGACCGCGCTGCTACACGCGCCGCTTTACGCCGCCGATACAGAGTTACCCGGTAAGGGCGTGACGGTGACGCCGGTCAAAAGCACCATTTCCGAAGAAACGTTTCAAACATTGCTGATTAGTCGGGCGCTGGAAAAACTCGGCTATCAAGTCAATCCGCCGCAGGAAGTGGATTACAATGTCGCTTACACCTCCGTCGCCAACGGCGACGCTACGTTCTTATCCACCAGTTGGGTTCCCCTGCACGACGACATGTATCAAGCCGCCGGCGGCGACGCCAAATTCATTCGCAGCACCTACGTCAATAACGCCGCGCAAGGCTACCTCATCGATAAGAAAACGGCGGAAAAATACCACATCACCAATATCGAACAGTTGAAAGATCCCGACATCGCCAAACTGTTTGACATCAACGGCAACGGCAAAGCCGACATGACCGGCTGTAATCCCGGCTGGGGCTGCGAGGCGGCCATCAACTATCATCTTAAAGCCTATGGGTTAACCGACGCGGTAGAACAAAATCAGGGTAATTACGCCGCCCTGATGGCCGATACGCTGTCGCGTTATAAAGAAGGCAAACCCATTCTGTATTACACCTGGACGCCATACTGGGTAAGCAACGTGCTGGTGCCGGGCAAGGACGTTATCTGGCTGCAAGTGCCGTTTTCCGCTCAACAAGGCGTGGAAGACCGCAACCACACCCGCCTGCCTAACGGTAAGGATTATGGTTTCCCGCCCACCGATATCCGCATCGCCGCCAATAAACAATGGGCGGAGCAGAACCCGGCGGCCGCCAAGCTGTTCGCCACCATAAAACTGCCGCTGAACGATATCAATGCGCAAAACCTGCGCATGTATAACGGCGAAAGTTCGGAACAGGATATCAAACGCCATGTCGATGCCTGGATCAACGCTCACCAGCAGGAATTTGACGGCTGGGTGAAAACCGCGGCCGAAGCGGCTAAATAAGCGTTACGCACCCACCTTCGCGGCCTGACCCCACCCCGCCCTTTCCCTTCGCAGGGGAGGGAGCAAGTAAGCTCCTCCCCCTGGCAAGGGGGAGGCCGGGAGGGGGCATTAACCCCCTATCGCCACGATCCTGCAATCTCTGCTGGCATATGCCATCTTAGCCACGGCAGGGACGCCGCTATGAAAATCCGACAGCGGATGACCCATCCGCCGGTTGAACCTCATCGGCCCCGTAGACAAAGCGTGATATCTTGACGGCGTTTTGGTAGTGTTATCAGTCCGTTGTCAACCCGGCCATCAACGTCTGAGCGCACAGTGAATACACCAGAGCAGCAGAAGCTTTCCGACCTATCCCCACGCGCCGCCGCCTCATTCGGCGAAGGGGTGTTTGACAGCCTGCCCATTGTCGTGGGCTATCTGCCGGTGGCATTCGCTTTTGGCATGAATGCCGTCAAGCTGGGTTTCACGCCGCTGGAGGGGATTTTTCTGTCCTGCATTATTTATGCCGGCGCCAGCCAGTTCGTGATCACCGCGCTGCTCAGCGCCGGCATGTCCATATGGGTCGCCGCCCTGACGGTGATGGCGATGGATGTCCGTCACGTACTCTACGGACCGACATTGCGCCACCGTATTTTGCAGCGGCTTCCCACCGGTAAAACGGCGCTATGGGCTTTCGGTCTGACGGACGAAGTCTTTGCCGCCGCCATCGCCCGGCTGGCGCGCAATAACCGCCGCTGGTCGGAAAACTGGATGCTTGGCGTCGCGCTTTGCGCATGGCTGTCATGGGCCATAGGCACCATTATCGGCGCCCTGTTCGGCAACGGTCCGCTGAACGATTACCCGGCGGTGGAAGCCGCGCTCTCTTTTATGCTGCCGGCCCTTTTTCTCAGTTTCCTGCTGGCGTCATTCAAACGCCGACAAAGTCTGGTGGTTATCGGCGCTTTAGGGGGCGCGCTGCTCGGTCTGCTGCTTTCATCCATACCGGCGGCTATTCTGATCGGCATCGGCGGGGGGTGTCTGGCTGCGCTTTTGCAGCCCGCCCCAGCCACGCGGGAACATTTATGAGTACGCAAATTATCCTTATCGGGCTGCTTGTCGGCCTGGTTAATTACCTATTCCGTTATCTGCCGCTGCGTCTGGGCTCTTCCCGCGCCTCCGGCTCTTTGCAGCGCGACAGGACCGCCCTGCTGCTCGACAGCATCGGCATCGCCTCGATTTGCGCCCTGCTGATCGTCTCCAGCGTACCGGATATCCTCAGAAACGCCGAAAAACTGCTGCCTACGCTGGTCGGATTCGCCACGCTGACGGTTTGCTTTTATAAAACCCGCAGTATCGTATTTTCTACCCTGCTTGGCGCATTTTGTTACGGAATCGCAATCAAATTATTCTGATTCCCCCGCCCACGGTTATTCTCTAACATCATGATATTAGCCTTTATGGCAGCGGGTTTTATTGTGACCTGCCATCCCTGGCGGCCACCCTTGCGGGCCATCGCTGCGCGACGTCAAAAACTTCTCCCGGAAGTTTTTTTCCCCACTCTCGCCGGCTCGGCGCTTACTTTCTGTCACATATTAAGTGAGCTTGTCTAACCTAATACCGTTTACCCAAGTAGTAACTTTCGTTACTATACTGGCCGTGATTAATGAGGTTAATACCAAGATGGACAGTTCGTTTACGCCAATAGAAAAAATGCTAAGCCTGCGTGCTTCACGTAAACCCGACTTCCCGTATCAGGAGGTTTTGCTGTTGCGTTTATGCATGCACATGCAGAGCAAGATACTGGAACACAGAAATAAAATGCTTAAAGAACAAAATATTAACGAAACCTTGTTCATGGCATTAATCACCCTGGAATCACAGGAATCTTACAGTATCCAACCTTCGGAACTCAGCGCCGCGCTGGGGTCGTCACGTACCAACGCCACGCGCATTGCCGACGATCTGGAGAAAAGAGGCTGGATAGAAAGACGTGAAAGCAATAGCGACCGGCGTTGCCTGCATTTGCATATGACCGAAGAGGGCAAGAACTTCCTGGGTCAGTTGCTTCCTCCGCAGCATAAAAGCCTGCATTTCCTCTGGTCCACGCTCAGCGTCGATGAGCAAAAACGGCTTGAAACATTAATGCGCAAGCTGCTGACCCGTCTGGATGAAATGGACGCAAGAGAAGAAATGTAATTCATTGATTTTAAAATAAAAAATAATCACATTACCTTCACTATACCTGAAATATCCCAATGCTCATCGCATCGGGCCGCTAATGTCTGTCACCAGAAACGCCGTTTACTTTGCAGACCAGGCAAAAAAGAGAACAAGAAGAGAGAACACCATGAGTGAAAATGTGGAAAATCAGGCACCGCAGCCAGCCCGCAAAAACAAGAAAAGACAGCGCAAACGGATCCTGACGCTGTTGACCTTTATTTTTATCGTCCTGGGCTGCATCTGGTTTATTTACTGGTTTCTGATCCTCAGACATCACCAGAGCACCGATGATGCCTACATCGCGGGCAATCAGATTCAGATCATGTCGCAGGTGACCGGCAGCGTCACCCGCGTGAATGTCGATAATACCGACTTTGTTAAGCAGGGCGACGTTCTGGTGGAACTGGACCCGACGGATGCCCAGCAGGCTTTTTCCCGAGCCAGAACGGCGCTGGCCAACAGCGTGCGCCAAACGCATCAGTTAATCATTAACAGCAAACAGTATCAGGCGAATATTGAGCTGCGTCAGACCGAGCTGAATAAAGCGCTGAGTGATTTAAAGCGCCGTGAAACCCTGGGCAATGTGAACGCCATCGGTCGTGAAGAAGTCCAGCACGCCCAGGATGCCGTAGCCGGCGCCAGAGCCTCGCTGGAAGTGGCGAAACAGCAATATCAGGCTAATCAGGCCATGATCCTGACTACCCCATTGGCGCAGCAGCCGGCGGTGCAACAGGCGGCGGCGGAAATGCGCGACGCCTGGCTGGCCTTGCAGCGGACAAAAATCGTCAGTCCGGTCAACGGCTACGTTTCGCGCCGCAGCGTTCAGGTCGGCGCCAGAATCGCCACCACCTCCGCGCTGATGGCCGTGGTGCCCGCCGATCATCTGTGGGTTGACGCCAACTTTAAAGAGACGCAATTAGCCAATATGCGCATTGGTCAACCCGCCACCGTTATCGCGGATATCTACGGCGACGATGTGGTTTATCAGGGCAAAGTGGTGGGTCTGGATATGGGAACCGGCAGCGCCTTTTCCCTGCTTCCGGCGCAGAACGCCACCGGCAACTGGATAAAAGTCGTACAGCGGCTGCCGGTTCGCATCGAGCTGGACCCGCGGCAGATCGCCGAGCATCCGCTGCGCATCGGCCTGTCCGCGCTGGTTAACGTCGATACCGCCGATACCGAGGGCAAAGCGCTGGCGGAAACCCCGCGCGGCGCCCCGGCTTATCAAAGCGATGCGCTGGCGCTGGATCTCGCGCCGGTCGATAAAATGATTAGCGACATCATTCAGGCTAATGCCGGTTAATCTGTCAGGAGAGAAGCGTGCAGAGAAAACCGCTTAAAGGCGCCAGCCTGGCCTGGATGACCGTTGCCCTGTCATTGGCCACGTTTATGCAGGTGCTGGACTCCACCATCGCCAACGTCGCCATTCCGACCATCGCCGGTAACCTGGGCGCCTCCAACTCGCAGGGCACCTGGGTCATCACCTCGTTCGGGGTCGCCAACGCCATCTCCATCCCCATCACCGGCTGGCTGGCCAAACGCTTTGGGGAAGTTCGCCTGTTCCTGCTGTCTACCGCGCTGTTCGCTTTCACCTCCTGGCTGTGCGGCGTGTCCACCAGTCTGGAGATGCTGATTTTTGCCCGCGTGCTGCAGGGGATCGTCGCCGGACCGCTGATCCCGCTGTCACAGAGCCTGCTGCTGAACAACTACCCTCCCGCCAAGCGGAGCATCGCGCTGGCGCTTTGGTCGATGACCGTGGTGGTCGCCCCGATTTGCGGGCCGATTCTGGGGGGCTGGATTAGCGATAACTACCACTGGGGCTGGATATTCTTTATCAACGTCCCGCTGGGGGTGGCGGTGGTGGTCATCACCCTGCAGACGCTGCGCGGACGGGAAACCAAGACGGAAATCAAACCCATCGACACCATTGGCCTGGTATTGCTGGTCGTCGGCATCGGCAGCCTCCAGATGATGCTTGACCGGGGCAAGGAGCTGGACTGGTTCAACTCCAGCGAGATCGTCGTTCTTACCGTGGTGGCCGTCATCGCACTGGCGTTTTTAATCGTCTGGGAGTTGACCGACGACCACCCGGTGGTGGATTTGTCGCTGTTTAAATCCCGCAATTTCACCATTGGCTGTTTATGTATCAGCCTGGCCTACATGTTCTATTTCGGCGCCATCGTTCTGCTGCCGCAATTATTGCAGGAGGTATACGGCTACACCGCGACCTGGGCAGGTCTGGCTTCCGCGCCCGTCGGCCTGATGCCGGTGATATTGTCGCCGATTATCGGTCGCTTCGCGCCGCGTCTGGATATGCGCCAGCTGGTCACCTTCAGCTTCATTATGTATGCCGTCTGTTTTTACTGGCGCGCCTACACCTTTGAGCCGGGGATGGACTTCGGCGCCTCCGCGTGGCCGCAGTTCGTGCAGGGGTTTGCCGTGGCCTGTTTCTTTATGCCGCTGACCACCATCACGCTCTCGGGCCTGCCGCCGGAGCGTATGGCGGCGGCGTCCAGCCTGTCCAATTTTACCCGCACATTGGCGGGCTCTATCGGCACGTCCATCACCACAACACTGTGGACGCAGCGGGAATCACTACACCACGCCCACCTGACGGAGTCGGTGACGCCTTATAATCCGCTGGCGCAGGAAACCTATCAGCAGCTACAGGCGATGGGAATGAGCCAGTCGCAGGCGTCGGCGTATATTGCGCAGGAGATTACCGCGCAGGGGCTGATTATTTCCGCCAATGAGATTTTCTGGGCGGCGGCGGGGGTATTCCTGGTGCTGCTGGTGCTGGTGTGGTTTGCCCGCCCGCCGTTCACCTCGGGAGGCGGCGGCGGCGCGCACTAAGCGGAAAAAAGAAAAGGTGGCGCGGCCACCTTTTCTTTTTATGCGGATCAGGTCTTATTCTGCCGCCACCATTCAGACAGCAGAATCCCCGTCGCCACTGAAATGTTCAGGCTTTCAACCCTGCCGGTGCCGTCGATGGAGATCTTGACGTCGCCCTGTTGCCAGGCGCTGTCCGACAGGCCGTCGCCCTCCTGCCCCAGTACAATCACGATTTTGGCCGGGAAGGCGGTTTTCGATAATGGCGTTCCTTTGTGACTGGAGGTGGTCACGATGGTATAGCCGGCGTTACGGAACTCGGCCAGCACGGAAAGGAAATCATCGGCGTTGATGGCTTTAACATGCTCAGCCCCGCCTTCCGCCGTACGCACCGCCGCCCCGGACTCCAGCGCCGCCGCATCCTGCACCAGTACGCCGTTCACGCCGAAATGCGCGCAGCTGCGCATAATGCCGCCGAGATTGTGCGGATTGCCAATCTCTTCCAATGCCAGTACGCAATCGCGCTCTCCGGCCGTTTGCAGGTACTCGCGCACATCCAATCCCTGACGCTTTTTAATCAGGAAACAGACGCCGCCGTGATGCTCCGTGCCCGAGGCTTTGATCAGCTCATCATCTTCAACCACGTGGTAGGCCTTGCGGTTAGCCGCCATCCAGCGCAGCGCTTCACGAAAACGCGGCGTAACCTCCTGCAAAAACCAGGCGCGGACAATCGCCTCCGGGCGGCTTTTAAACAGCGCATGGCAGGCATTTTCCCCGTACACCCGCGTTTCTTCCTGACGCTGACGGCGAATCTGCGCCGGATCTATCTGGCTTTTACCGCTGATACCGCCATGATCGGGCTCATCGCCTTCGCCCGGCGCGCGGGAAACCGTTTTCCATGGCGAATCATAAGCGCCGCTTTCCTCGCCGCGCGGGCGATGCGGCCGCTCGCCGCCGCGATCGTTACGGTTGCCCCAGGGGCTTTTTTCACGCCCCTCGCCTTCACGGGGGGGATTCTCACGGGCATGACGCGGATTCTTGTCGCGCGGGTTCTGCGGCTTATCGCGATTATTCCGCGCGCCGGCGCCTTCACGCTGGCCGCGCCCGCTCTCACTGCGACGATCTTTATCAGCCGGACGCTTGTTTTTATTCTCTTTTTCGCCCTCATCATCGCTGCGGACGTACATCACGCGGACTTTGCCGCTTTTACTATTAAATGAATCGCTCATCGTTCTCTCCACCTACGCGCTGGGCGCGAAGATTACCTTATGTACACTCGCTTAGCTACCGGCTTGTGGAAAAAGCCAAAAACTATCATAGCTATTGAGCAAACCACCTTGTTGCCTACCTACCTGGCCGCGATAATTAATCAACCATCAAGTAACACATTATTTAACTAACGCTCATTCTTTAACACGCTGTTGACATCAGATTGCCTGCCCGCAACCGTTTTCATCAACGGCATACTTTTAGCACTTTTTATCTGAGGCCTCGTTATGAATACGGTATGTGCATCTTGCCACACCACCAACCGCTTGCCCGAAGAACGCGCCAACGACCACGCCAAATGCGGCCGCTGCGGCGACCCCCTGTTTACCGGCGAGGTTATCAATGCCACCGAAGAAACACTGGATAAACTGCTGCAGGACGATCTGCCCGTTGTCGTCGACTTCTGGGCGCCGTGGTGCGGCCCCTGCGTCAACTTTGCGCCGATATTCGCCAGTGTCGCACAGGAGCGCGGTGAAAAAATACGCTTTGTTAAGGTTAATACAGAATCAGAGCCCGCGCTGAGCGCCCGTTTCCGTATTCGTACCATCCCCACGCTGATGCTGTTTAAACAAGGAAAGCTGCTCGATATGCTCAACGGCGCGCTGCCTAAAGCGCCTTTCGAAAGCTGGCTGGATGAGTCGCTGTAGCCCCGAAGCCCGGGGTGTTCCGCCCCGGGTCTTTTGGTCAGGCCGGATATCGATTAGAATGGCGCCTTTCCGAGCCCGTGCTTATCAATATTCCCGGCAACCGCAGTTGGCACAGGTCCCTGGCTGAATTTTATGATCCCAAGACCCCATGATTAACAACGCCGTTCTTCGCCTGCGTCAGCAGCGTCTTGAGCAATCCACCAAACCGTTCCGCGCCCGCGGCTGCCGTGTGGTGCGCTGTCAGCGCTGTCTGTTGCCGCGCAAACGCTGTCTGTGCGATACCATTCAGCCACAGGATGCCCGCAGCCGTTTCTGTCTGGTCATGTTTGATACCGAGCCGATGAAGCCGAGCAATACCGGGCGGTTGATCGCCGACATACTGCCGGATACGCAGGCCTTTCTCTGGTCCCGCACCGCCCCCGACCCGCGGTTGCTGGCCGCGGTGAAAAACCCGGCGTATCAGCCCTATCTGGTCTTTCTGGCGGATGGCGAAGAACAGGGGCGCGAAGTATTGCAACGGCTTCTTCCGCTGGAGAAGCCGCCGCTGTTTGTCCTGCTTGACGGCACCTGGCCGGAAGCGCGGAAAATGTTCCGCAAGAGCCCTTATCTCGACGGATTGCCCATTCTGTCGCTGACCGTCGAGGCACTTTCCCGCTATCAGCTGCGGGAAGCCAGCAACGCCGGGCAGCATTGCACCGCTGAAATCGCCATCGCCCTGCTCGGGCAGGCCGGAGACCACCTCGCGGCGGAGGCGCTATCGGCCCACTTCGATCGCTTCCGCAGGCGCTATCTGGCCGGCAAGTCACACCATAGCGTACGGGAAATTCTACCCGCCATCACAGCACGATCGGCGAAAAGCGTTTAGTATCAAATAGTCTTCTGCTAAAAGGGTGACTTATGAGCCAGCGCGGATTGGAAGCACTATTACGTCCCAAGTCGATAGCCGTTCTGGGCGCCTCGGAAAAAGCGGGTCGGGCGGGCTTTCTGATGATGCGTAACCTGCTGGACGGCAATTTCAGCGGACCGGTGCTCCCCGTCACCCCGCAGTACCGGGCCGTCTGCGGCGTTCTGGCCTATCCGAACGTCGCCAGCCTGCCGATGACGCCCGATCTTGCCGTTATCTGCACCAACGCCGAGCGCAATCTGCCGCTGCTGGAAGCGCTCGGACAGCGCGGCTGTAAAACCGTTATCGTCCTGTCCGCGCCCCCCGCCCAATTCAGCGAGTTAAAAGCCTGCGCCATGCGCTATAACATGCGTTTATTAGGTCCGAACAGTCTGGGTTTACTCGCGCCCTGGCAGGGACTTAACGCCAGTTTTTCTCCCGTGCCCATTATGAAAGGCAAGCTGGCGTTTATTTCTCAATCCGCAGCGGTATCCAACACCATCCTGGACTGGGCTCAGCAGCGGGGTATCGGCTTCTCCTACTTTATCGCCCTGGGCGACAGCCTGGACATCGATATTGACGATCTGCTGGATTTTCTGGCCCGTGACGGCAAGACCAGCGCCATTCTGTTGCATCTCGAACATATCAGCGACGCCCGCCGTTTTCTTTCCGCCGCCCGCAGCGCCTCAAGAAACAAACCCATTCTGGTGATAAAAAGCGGCCGCAGCCAGCAGGCGCAGCGATTGCTCAGCGGCCAGCATCAAGGATTGGACGCCGCCTACGACGCCGCCATCCAGCGTGCGGGGCTCTTGCGGGTGCATGACACCCACGAACTGTTTTCGGCGGTGGAAACCCTCAGCCATCTGCGTCCGCTGCGCGGCGAGCGTTTGCTGCTGGTCAGCAACGGCGCGTCCCCGGCGGCGCTGGCCCTCGATCAGTTGCTGAGCAGACAGGGCAAACTGGCGGAGCTCAGCGAAACCACCCGGCAAGCGCTGCGGGATAAATTGCCGCCGCACGTCGCCATCGGCAACCCGCTCAATCTGCGTGAGGACGCCACAGCCGCATGCTATCAGGCCGCGGTTTCCGTTCTGCTGGATAGCCATGACGTCGATGCGCTGCTTATCATTTACGCGCCCAGCGCCGCCGCGCCTGGAACCGAAAGCGCCGCGCAGCTGATTACGCTTTTTCAGCAACACCCGCGCGGCAAACGCATTACGCTTTTGACAAACTGGTGCGGTGAATTCTCGTCACAGGAAGCGCGGCGTTTATTCAATGAAGCGGGCATTCCCACCTACCGCACGCCGGAAGGGGCGGTAACGGCATTTATGCACATCGTCGAATACCGGCGCAACCAGAAACAGCTGATGGAAACCCCGGCGCTGCCGCAGGATTTGACCGCCAACGCCAGCGAGGCGCATAAGCTTATTCATCAGGCGCTGGCGGACGGCGTTACCCAACTGGATACCCATGAAGTCCAGCCAATTCTGCAGGCTTATGGCTTGAACACCCTGCCGACCTGGATTGCCAACGACAGCACCGAGGCGGTCTACATCGCCGAGCAAATTGGCTATCCGGTCGCCATTAAGCTGCGATCGCCGGATATTCCTCATAAATCCGAAGTTCAGGGCGTCATGCTTTACCTGCGCACCGCCAGAGAAGTGCAGCAGGCCACGGATGCGGTTCTCGATCGGGTAAAACAGACCTATCCCCAGGCGCGTATTCACGGCGTGCTGGTTCAGGGCATGGCAAACCGCGCCGGCGCCCAGGAGCTGCGCATTGCCGTCGAGCAAGATCCGGTGTTTGGGCCGTTGATCATGCTGGGGGAAGGCGGCGTTGAATGGCGGGAGAAACAGGCCGCCGTGGCGCTGCCGCCGTTGAATATGACGCTGGCCCGCTATCTGGTGTTACAGGCGGTTAAAGGAGGGAAAATCCGCGGCCGCAGCGCGCTGCGCCCTTTGGATATTCCGGCGCTCAGCCGGTTGCTGGTACAGGTTTCCAACCTGATCCTCGATTGCCCGGAAATAACCCGGCTGGATATCCATCCCCTGCTGGCTTCCGCGGATGAGTTCACCTTGCTGGATGTCACGCTGCAACTGGCGCCGTTTAGCGGCGATCCGCAATCAAGGCTGGCGATCCGGCCTTATCCGCAGGAGTTGGAAGAAACCGTTGTGCTCAAAAATAACTCGACCTGTCTGTTCCGTCCGATTCTGCCGGAAGATGAGCCCTTACTGAGCAAGTTCATCGCCAAGGTCACCAAGGAAGATCTCTATTATCGTTATTTCAGCGAAATTAATGAATTCAATCACGAAGACTTAGCCAATATGACCCAGATTGACTACGATCGGGAGATGGCTTTCGTCGCCATACGCCAGTCGGAAGAGGGCGAGGAGATTATTGGCGTCACACGCGCTATTTCCGATCCGGATAATACCAGCGCCGAATTCGCCGTTTTGGTGCGTTCCGATTTAAAAGGATTAGGCCTGGGCAGACGCCTGTTGGAAAAGCTGATCGGCTATGCGAGATCGCATGGGCTGGGACGGCTGAACGGCATCACCATGCCGCATAATCAGGGGATGATTACCCTGGCCAGAAAGCTGGGATTTAAGGTCGACGTCCAGTTGGAAGAGGGCATTGTGACACTGGAATTCCCGTTGAAAGATTAATCACCATACGTGATATAGCTCCCGCATCAAGAGACGATCTGGCTATCAATGGCAAAACTTGCTCACAGCGGCAGGAAAGTAATGGTATTATCGCCCGATTCGGCTATTCCTTAACTTTTGATGGTGACCTACGGGTCATACACTGATGAGAGAAGAAACGCACTGTGATGTTGTCAAAATTTAAACGCAATAAATACCAACAACACCTTGCACAACTGCCCAAAATCCCTCAGACAGGTGATGACGTTCAGACACTTCATACCCCTGAACTCTTCCGTACCACGCTGGTAGATGCCATTCTGAATGCCAGAAAACGTATTTATCTGGTGGCGTTATATCTGGAGCACGATGACGCCGGCAGGGGGATTTTGTCTGCGTTATATGAAGCTAAACGGCAGCGTCCCGAACTTGATATCCGCATATTGGTGGATTGGCATCGCGCGCAGCGTGGACGAATAGGCGCGGCGGCGGAAAATACCAATGCCGACTGGTATTGCGATATGGCGCAACAACACGCCGATACGCAATTTCCTATCTACGGCGTTCCGGTCAACACGCGTGAGGCCTTGGGCGTTCTGCATCTGAAAGGCTTTATCACCGACGATACCGTGATATACAGCGGGGCAAGCCTGAACGATGTCTATCTGCATCAACACGATAAATACCGCTACGACCGCTATCAGATCATTCATAACCCGATATTGGCCGATACCATGGTCCAATATATTCAAAATCTATTGACCGCTCCGGCGATACATCGGTTGGACCGCTGCGATCGGCCGAAAAGCCTGGAAATCAAAAATGAAACCCGGCAATTTCGGCAGGCATTACGTACGGCGACCTATCGTATACCCGACTGCGGCGACGTTAACCACCAACTGACCGTTACCCCGCTGGTGGGATTAGGCAAACACAGCCCGCTGAATAAAACCATCCACCACTTGATGTATTGCACGGATAATCACCTGGTGATGTGTACGCCCTATTTCAACCTGCCCGCCCTGTTGGTCAGGAACATCATTCGGTTATTACGGCAAGGGAAGAAAATAGAAATCATTATCGGCGATAAAACCGCGAATGATTTTTATATACCTGAAGACCAGCCGTTTAAAATCATCGGCGCCTTACCTTATCTTTATGAAATCAACCTGCGCCGGTTTCTGAGCCGGTTGCAGCGCTATATTGATAACCAGCAGCTTGTCGTGCGCTTATGGAAAGACGGCGACAACAGTTTCCATTTGAAAGGTATGTGGATTGATGATAAATGGCAGCTACTGACCGGAAACAACCTTAATCCCCGCGCCTGGCGCCTGGATCTGGAAAACGCCATTCTCATTCATGACCCTGAACAGGTCTTGCTGGCGCAGCGCCTGCGGGAACTGGAGTGCATCAGGGTTCATACTCACGTGATAGCCAACTATATGGAGCTGGAGAGCATCGCTCAATATCCGGTAAAAGTAAGAAAGCTTATCCGCCGTTTACGCCGTATCCGCATAGATCGGCTTATCAGCCGTATTCTCTAATACTGCCAGCTACTACTGCACACAGACAGCCTATCTAAAACACAAGGCCCAGTCTTGCGACTGGGTTTTTCGTTCTGTTTGAGCCTGACAGTTTACGGCCCACGTCCCTGTGGGCCGCCCTTCGGGCCGGTGCTGCGCACCGTTCAAATCCTCTCCCGGCGGATTTGTCCTACTAAAGATCACCTCACCGACAAACAACAGATAAAGCAAAAAGCCCCATGCTTTCGCATGAGGCTTCTTACTTTATTTGATGCCTGGCAGTTCCCTACTCTCACATGGGGAGACCCCACACTACCATCGGCGCTACGGCGTTTCACTGCTGAGTTCGGCATGGGGTCAGGTGGGACCACCGCGCTATCGCCGCCAGGCAAATTCTTTTTAAACCGAAACGTTAACCCATAAATCTGGTGCTGATACCCAGAGTCGAACTGGGGACCTCACCCTTACCAAGGGTGCGCTCTACCAACTGAGCCATATCAGCGCACCGAGTTATTTGATGCATACTACATAATTTGATGCCTGGCAGTTCCCTACTCTCACATGGGGAGACCCCACAC